>MFSF01000044.1 GCA_001784815.1 Candidatus Moranbacteria bacterium RIFOXYA12_FULL_44_15 | reverse complement strand
TTGACCCGATACTAATCTACGAATTTTATACGAATGCTACGAATAATTTGTATCATTCGTATGCAATTCGTGTCATTCGTATCGCGTTTAGTGGCATTCGTATGCAATTCGTGTCATTCGTATCGCGATTATATTTTACTTATCTGCAGAAAATCCAGCTCCACCGGAGTTTCCCGCCCGAATATCGAAACCAGTACCTTAATCCTTCCTTTCTCTTCATCCACTTCGTCCACTTTTCCATCAAAGTCTTTGAACGGTCCATCGGTGATCTTGACCGCTTCTCCGGGCTTCACGTCAATCTTATATTTCGGTTCGGCCACGCCCATTCTCTTTTTGAGTGTCTCTATTTCTTTCGGATCAACCGGAGTTGGAGTGGTTCCGAGACCGATAAACCCGGTAACATTCGGGGTGTTTCGCACCACGTACCACGACGCGTCAGTCACGACCATATCCACCAATACGTACCCGGGATAAATTTTTTCCTCCACGACAGTTCTCTTCCCGGCTTTGATCTTTATTTTCTTTTCCACCGGAACCATCACATCGAAAATAAAATCTTGCATATCCATCGATTCGATTCTCTGCTTCAGGTTTCTGGAAACATTGTCTTCATATCCTGAATAAGTATGCAGCACATACCACGCCCGCCCATGATGTTGAGTTTGCTTCGCCATATTTTACAAGCGATACTAATCTACAAATTACATACGAATGCTACGAATCCATTAGTGGCATTCGTATGCAATTCGTGTCATTCGTATCGCGATTTATTTTAAAATAAAAGTTTTTAATAAGAATTCAAAAAAATAATCCCACCCGCCCAGAAAAACAGCCAGGGCAATGCTGATGCCGATTACGATCAGGGTGTAGTTTACGGTTTGCTCCCTATTCGGCCAGTTGACCTTCATAAGCTCCATTCGGGCATCTTTTAGAAATTGTACGATACTGTTCATTTTATTATTCGCGATCATTCGCCCCTATTCGTAAAAATTCGTGATTTAAAGTCTTTTAAAAGCCCCTTGGGGCTTCATTTCAGTATCTTTAGAATATATCATTTTTGAAATTGTGTCAAATTTGATTTTAGGCGGACCGATGCTATTAAAGCTAACAGCCCGCCAACATTTCACTCGCGCTTCTCGTGCTTGATAAAGCGACCGTTCATCAAATTGTAACCATTAAACTCCTCCCGCTCCAACTTTCTCCTTTTCAAAGCGGGCAAAACATTTTCGCCTAGCACTTCCTCGAGACAATACAAGCAATGAACATTGCCATCCATCTCGACAATTTGCCTCTCAGCAAGTGGGCCGTGTTCTTCACACAAGTAACCCTCTGGTCTAAGATCAATTGTGGTATGTCGTCCACGACGACAATCACACCCTCCGCCTGGAAGCCTATCAAATCCTCTTTTCATTTTGTACTCCTTCCTTGAAAGAACTGCTTAATAAAAAATCTTCCCTTTACCGTGGGCGTACCTGGACTCAAACCAAGAACCTCGTCATTATCAGCTTGTCCCCACACCAAAATATAGAGGGCTTTATTTTAGTGGGCGATCGGGGACTCGAACCTCGGACCTCGTCATTATCAGTGACGCGCTCTAACCAGCTGAGCTAATCGCCCATTCATATTATTTTGTGGACCCGAGCGGATTCGAACCGCTGACCTTCTGTGTGCAAAACAGACGCTCTACCAACTAAGCTACGGGCCCGGGCAACTAAAAAATACTCTATCACAAGACAGCCCATTTGTCTATACGGCATTTTGAATGCCTATTTCAAGCTTTTCACCGCTTCTTTGAACTTATCCCCCCGGTCAAATTCGTTGAGGAAAAGACCGAAGCTAGCGGCTCCGGGGGAAAGCAGGACTACGTCCCCTTCCTTGGCTTCTCTCCGAGCTAACTCCACCGCTTTTTCCATTGAATCCGCTACTGCGAATTCTTTATCAACAAGGCTTGGGTCGGCTTTTTTCATCGCCAAAATAATCTTGTCTGTCGCCGCGCCCTTGAGAAAAACGATCACTTGGGCTTTTTCCGCCAAGGTTTTGGCAAATTCGTCCATATTCAAATTTTTGTCCGATCCGCCAGCGATAATAACCACCGGTTCAGAAAAAGAATTAAGTCCGGAAATCGCCGCTTCCGGCATCGTTGCCGCCGAATCGTTCACATATTTCACCCCGTCCAGTTCCCTGACGACTTCCAGCCTGTGCGCCACTCCTTCGAATTTCAATACAGCTTTCTTTATAGCTCCTAGTTCGACTCCCGCCGCCCACGCCGCCCCAACGGCCGCCATGACATTTTCCAAATTATGCTCTCCTCTTAACTTGATATCCTTCTCGTCAACAACCTTTCTTTCATCCACTCCGTCATTGAAATAAATTGATCCATTCTCCAAATATACCGAATTGCCGTTGGAAATTTTGTTTTTTGAAAACTTCACCGGTTTGGGCTTTATTTCTTTTTCAAAACCGCGGACGATTTCATTATCCGCGTTGATTACGCAAACATCCCCGCGCGCTTGATAAAGAAAAATATTCTTCTTGTCATTCGCGTATTCCTCCATGGATTTATAATAATTCAAATGATCCGGATAGATATTGGTAACCACCGCCACCCGCGGACTGAGTTTGCTTCTCCCGAGCGCCGACAATCTCCAGCTGGAAAGCTCGAACACGACGACCGTATCTTTTTTCAAGTCCTCCAATTTGTCCAAAACAGACGCTTGACCGATGCCGACCTTTATCGCGTCTTTTCCCGCCGACTTCAAAATTTCATAAATCAAGGTCGCCGTCGTAGTCTTGCCCTTGGTGCCCGTTACGCCGATAATCGGATTCTCGCAGAGTTTGAAAAATAGGCTGGAATCCATTTCCACCGGAACATTGTTATCCATCGCCAGTTTTACGTATTTATCCATCCAGGACGCGGCCGGGTTTTTCAATATCATATCCGCCTTGGAAAAATCTTCCGTCCGATGCTGTCCCAAAACATAGGTTATGTCTTTGAGATCTTCCAACTTTTCCAAAGAGGGCTTAAGCTCCTCTTTTGATTTAATGTCCGTGACAGTCACCTTCGCGCCAGACAAAGACAAAAAACGGACGGCGCCCGCCCCTCCGCCGTGAAGACCGAGACCCATCACTGTAATCTTCTTGCCTTTTAAATCGGATATATTCATATCACCGTCTTATAATTCTCCCGTTCCTCACTCCCAAATATTTCCCTTCTTTCAAAATAATTTTGCCATTGACCAGCAAATATTCCACGCCTTTGGAATACTGGTACGGATTCTCCTTGGTGGAAAGGTCTTTTATTTTGCCCTGATCTAAAACCGCGATATCGGCAAAATTCCCTTCTTTCAAAACGCCCCGTTTCTTAATGCCGAATTTTTCCGCGGGACAGGAAGTCATTTTTTTGACTGCGTTCTCCCAAGTCAAAATTTTCTCCTTGGAAACATACTTGGAAAAAATCTTTGTCATCGTTCCGAAACTTCTCGGATGAACCATCTCTCCCGTGACTGCGTGGCTGGCATTATATCCCGCCCCGTTCGTCGCGATGATAGAAAGCGGATGAACCACGGCTTTCCTGACATTTTCTTCGCTCAAAACTTCCGCTGAAGTTATCACCCTTCCTTCCGAGGCGATCAATATATCCAAAACAGCATCCTCGATTGATTTCCCCTGAGAAGAAGCTATTTCAACGATTTTTCTCCTGGCTAAGGTCTTGTCCATCGGCGATATCGCTATTTCCACCTTGTCATAATCAAATCCGGATTCTTTCATCTCGGAAATCACTTTCGCGCGAACAGCCCGATCGCGCAGTCGATGAATAAGCATATTTTTTCCGCCTTCGGAAACCCAAGCGGGGAGAAGAGCGTAAAGCACCGAGCCGGTGAAAGTATAGGGATAAACGTCAAAGGTAATATCAACGCCACTTTTCTTAGCTTCGTCGATAAGATCCAAGGCCTGAACCATTTTAGGCCAGTTTTCGCTACCCATCGCTTTCAAATGAGAGATGTGCAATTTAACCTTTGATTTCTTGGCTATTCTAATCGCCTCTTCAACAGAATTCAGCAATTCTTCTTTCTCTCCTCTGATGTGCGTGGCGTAAACCCCGCCCATTTTTTTTACCACTTCGGCTAAAGCCGTCAATTCCTCTTCAGAAGCTAACCTCGCGTGAGTGTAAATCAAACCGGTTGACATTCCTAACGATCCTTCCCTTAACGATTCCAGAAGCATTTTTATGACAAAATCCAATTCCTTCGGCACTAGATTTCTCATTTTATCCTCAAGTATGCCCCGCCTCAAAGTGGCGTGACCCGTCAACGTGGCAAAGTTGACGGAGAATTTTTTCTTATCCAAAAAATCGAAAAATTCTCCCGCTTTCAGCCAATCGACATTGATCTTCTTCAAATCAATCCATTTTTGGATAGATTCGATGGTTCTTGGAGAAGCTAATGGAGCTAACGATGATCCGCAATTTCCGCCGATTATGGTGGTTATACCCTGATAAACCAAACTTTCCAAGTCCGGCTCCAGAAAAATCTGCCAAAAAGTGTCGCTATGATTATTAACATCGATAAATCCCGGACATACCAAAAGACCTTGCGCGTCAACTTCCGCCTCCGCTTTTTCATCGTGAAGATCGCCGATCTTTTTTATCTTATCATCCTTAATTCCAACATCCGCCTTCCTCATTGGAACGCCCGTTCCATCGATCAGCATGCCGTTTTTGATTAGAATATCAAACATAATTGTCTGAACCACAGATTTTACGTGAATTTAAAATTATTCCTTCTCGCCCGTACCCGGGAGAGATGTCGCGTACTCGCGACAGAGAGGGCTTGCAGCAGTCGTTTGCAAGTATGCCCTCTCCCCAACCCCTGCCTACCGGACAGGCAGGCTCTCCCGATTACGGGAGAGGGGGCAAGAATATCTCAGGATAATCACGTGAGAATCAGTGGTTCTGAATATGCTCCGCCATTTCCACCAGCCTATTGGAGTATCCCCACTCATTATCGTACCAGCCGACCACTTTTACCAGGTTTCCATTGGCCATGGTAAGCGGTAAATCAACGATAGAACTGCGCGAATCCATCTTGAAATCCATCGAAACCAATTCTTCGTCTGTCGCCCCTAAAATATTCTTGAGTCCATTCCGTGAAGCTTCGCGAAAGGCTGTGTTTATTTCCTCTATTGCCGCTTCTCTTTTGAGGGTACAGATGAAATCTACGACGGAAACCACCGGAGTCGGGACGCGAAGAGAAATCCCGTCCAGCTGGCCCGCCAAATGTTTGATAACTTTTCCGACAGTTTTAGCGGCTCCGGTCGTAGTCGGAATAATATTAAGCGCCGCCGCCCGCGCCCGGCGCCTATCCTTATGCGGCAGATCCTGCAAGCGCTGATCATTGGTATAGGAATGAGTCGTGGTCATGAAGCCTTTTTCCACTCCGAATTTTTCGTCCAAAACCTTGATCATCGACGCCAGGCAATTGGTCGTGCAGGAACCATTGGAAATAATATTTTCTCCCTGGTATTCTTGTTCATTGACTCCGATCAAATACACCGGCATATCGTCTTTAGGCGGCGAAGAAAGAATAACTTTTTTCGCGCCGGCTTTGATGTGCGCCTCGGCTTTTTCTTTGTTTTCGTACACTCCGGTGCATTCCAAAACCACGTCTGCTCCCAGCTCCCCCCAGGGCAATTTGGAAGCGTCCGCCTCGGACAGATATTTTATTCGCGTTCCGTCGACGATAATTTCCAACGCCTCTTTGTCAATGGAAACTTCCTTTTCATATTTTCCGTAAGTCGAATCATATTTCAAAAGATGCGCCGCCGTTTCGATATCCGTCAAATCATTTATCGCCACCACCTCGATACCATCTTTCGCGAACGCGATTTTGAAACTCGGCCGTCCAATCCGGCCAAAACCGTTAATAGCTACTTTCATCATACAAATTAGTTACTAATTATAGCAAATGAAATTACAAATAAATTCGTAAAGCTTCGTCGGCATTCGCAATTTCATTCGCAATTTCATTCGCAATTTAATTATACTTTAATCTCCGTTATCTTCCAACTCTCCCCCTTGACTTTTTTAATTTTTAAAACAGTCTCTTCGAACGGCGTGTTTTTGGCGATATTTTTCAAACCAAACTCCAAGTTCTCAACTGAAATATCCTCCGTATGTTCCGGATGTCCGTCATGCGCCAAAGAAATCGTGCCGATCTCAAGACTGACATTTTTCACGCGTTTGATGTTTTTTTCGACAACTATCTTTTTCAATTCGTCGATTATCTCTTTAGCTAACAAAAAATCATGCATGGGCTTACAAATTACTACGGATTATAGCAAATGAAATTACAAATAAATTCGTAAAGATTCGTCGGCATTCGTAACTTCATTCGCATTCAGTGGACGGCGCAACTGATGCACGGATCGTACGCCCGAATAAACGCCCGCAGTTTTTTTTCTCTTTCCTTGTCGGAAAGTTTTATGATATTGGGGATATATTCCATAATATCATCTTCAAGATTGGATAAAAATTGCGCAGTAGGCGTGATGATATTGACGTTTTTAATATAACCTTTAGCGTCAACATCAACATGATAATACAGCGTCCCTCGCGGCGCTTCCACCGCCGCCGCTCCTAACCCTTCTTTCACCTCATAATTCTTCGTGACAACTTCATTCAAGTCGGAATTCAGAAGCTCCTTCATAAGCTGGGTAGAAGACTCAATAGAATGGATCACTTCCGTCATCTGGGCCAGAATATTGCCAAAAGGATTATAATAAGGGAATTTCCATTTCAAATCAGCTAAATAAGCGAAGGCGGCTGGCTTCAATTTATTCCGGTTGTTGTTTATCCGAGCGATTGCTCCGACCATATAGCTTTCCCCGTTATGTTCAATCCTTTTCACCACTTCCTGCTGGCGCTGGAGTTCGTGGAAATTATTCTCAAATTTTTCAACGGGAATATGGAGGCCGCGATTGGAAACTATATCGCCGTCGTAAATAGCATATTCTCCGTTTTTTTGGAGGCTCACGTACTCCGTTTCACGATAGAACTCCGGGATTTTTATCTTTTTGAAAAATTCTCCCAGTTCCAAAGCCGTGCGCAAAATTTCTTTCGAATCGATTACCAATTTTCGCATGGCTCCCGCGTCCGGAGCTTTTTTGAATCCGCCCACTTCCGAAGTCAACGGATGCACCACCCGGCCACCGATGGTTTTCACGATTTCCATCCCGAACTCCCGGATCCTGATCGCCGCCTGAGTTTCTTTGGGATATTTTTTCACCAATTTTATGTCATTATCAATATCCAAAAAATCCGCCAGCGACAAAAAGAAAAGGTGCAAAGCGTGGGAGTGAATAATTTGAGCATATTCCATAACTGTCCGCAGTTTCTCCGTTTCCGGCGTTACCGCCACGCCCATGACGCTTTCCAAAGATTTTATGGCTGTCAGATTGTGCACTACCGGGCAAATGCCGCAAATTCTCTGCGCCACCACCGGCATATCTTTGTAATGCCGGCCGACGAGAACGCCCTCAATCAGACGGATTCCTTCCTGGATTTCCAACTTGGCCGCTTTGACGTCACCCTCCAACACGCTCGCCATAAACCCGGCATGCCCTTCCATCTTCGCAATGTGATTGATTTTAAGTAGCATTTTTATTTTTTAAATTTCTTTTGACATTTAATCGCTTCCTTCATACAATCTTCAGGATCAAATCCCAGGTCATCGCAGAACCTAATTGTACTGAAAATAATATTCCCTAGCTCTTTTTTAAGTTCCGTTTCAGTGTGGCTTTTTTTGTCTTTCGCCGCGTTCCGTTCGTAACGGCAGATATCGCCAAAAACTTTACCTAATCGCACAATAATTTGAGAAAGACTTAATTTCTCCCTTCCCCAAATCAATCTCCCTTGGTTTAGTAACTCTTTTATTTCCATGTCCGTATTATACGATATTTATTTCATCATGCACACGCCTTTCAACTCATTCATATCTTCCTCTGTCAACGCCGGATTTTCCATTTCTTGCTCACTCATCAAATAATGCATAATCGACTCCGGACTTTCAGTATGCCCGATCCCCAAACTGTGCCCCATCTCATGGATAAGCGTCAAGCGCAAATCGGCCGCTTCTTTGAATTGATAGATATTGATCGATAGCCCGTCAAACACGCCTTTTTCAAACTCCCGCGCTTCGCCGAATTTGTTCCGATAACTGTTCAGATTGCTGTTATAATTGTTGACCACCTGCTGTTCTTTGGCCGCCAAACTGTTTGTTTTTTCTACCAGATCATTGAGTATTTTTCTCTCCTTTTCCAAATCATCGTATCGTTCGTCCAACTCTTTTCTCTTTTTCTTAAGTTTTTCATATTCATCCTCCGGCGCGCCGCCTTTTTTATTCCAATATGCCACATCGTTATTGTACTCTTCTAAATCCTTTTTATAATTCGCTACCGCATCTCTATAATCATCCGCCCGTTTTTTGTAGGCGCCGCTCAAAGAATCATATTGCCGGCTTATAGCATCATGCGACGCTTCCAACTTTCCCAATTCTCCCTCCAGTTTATCCGCTTCTATGGTTCCAAGCTGCCTTTCGTCAAAAACCAAATTTATTTTCAATTCGGCTTCGGGATTATATTGAAACAAACTTTTTCCGGAATCTTTTTCCCAAACCCGCTCCGCTTCCTCGGCGTAACTTAGCAAGTCTGTCCGCTCCACTCCGAATTGCGGATCAATTTTCCCGATGGCATACTCCACCGGTTTCGCGCACGGCCGGTCGATGTACTGTCTTTTAACGCTCTGGAAACTTTCTCGAAAAGATTCTTTGTTGGTCAAAATTATCCCCCAAGCGGAAAAAAGAACAATGATTAAAAAGTATTGTATGGCTCTTTTCATTTCAAATATCAAATAATTTTCTACTTTCCTTCCCTTTCTTCTAAATCGTCCCGGAGACCGTATATTTCCGTTATATTTTCAAATTCTTCGTCCGTCATCATATTTTTCAAAGCCGCCCGCATAGCCTTGGTGTTTCCGGTCGGTCTGAGTCCCCGACAACCCTGGCACATCATCGCCGAGCTGGGGCACACTGCGTTGCATCCGCCCAAAATCATCGGACCAAAGCACGGTTTTTTGTCCAAAAGAAGACAGCGATTTCCCAATTTTCGGCATTCCACGCAAACCGGAGTATCCGGAATAACGGGAACGCGCCCCGCTAAGAGCTCGGGGATGTATTTCAAAAATTCTTCTCCGTCAATCGGACAACCCGGAAAAGTAAAATCCACTTTCACTAAATTGCCGATTTCTTTGATTTCCGGATTGGATATGCCCTGGAGATATTTATACACGTGTTTTATGGTGTTGGCGCCTTCCTGATAATTTTTTATTTCCGGCACTCCGCCCATCGCCGCGCAGTTTCCCATCGCCACCAAAATTTTCGCGCGCTGGCGGGCGTCCATCAGCGTTTTCACATTTTCTTCCGTCACCGGATTGCCCTCCACTAGTACCAGGTCCAGCCCGCCCCCCGCGTCTTCTTCGTCTTCCAGCAGCCGGAAATCCACCAATTCCATCTGGCCGGCCAAATCCAAAAATCTTTGCCCCAAATCCAAAAGCACAAACTGGCAGCCCTCGCAAGAAGTCAAACTCACAATCGCCACCTTGGGCTTCGCTGGATTGTTTTTTACTTCAATCCTGGTCTCTCCAGCTCTTTCGGGCAATTTTGCGGCAAGCGTACTCTTTCTTCTCTTGACCGCTTTCTTCTTTACGGATGTGTTTTTTTTGACCGCCACTTTTTTATCCGGCTTTTTCTTAACAGTTTTTTTAGTTTTGCTATTTATCTTCTTCACCATGGATTTATTATACCATAATTTGCAAGTATTTTAAATTCCGCCTATTTGTTATAATAAAGTCAGAGCTTACGCGTTTGCCGCTTTGGACATCCGATGTCCAACTGCCTCAGCGACCAAAGAACATCGAATGTCCGCAAACGCGTAAGCCATAAAAGTTATGGAGCTCAATTTTCCTATTGATAAAAAAAGGGTTGTTCTCGCTCTTGGCGCCGAATCCGCCGGAAATTTTTCGTTTTATGAAAATAAAAAAGTATACTTTTCGAAAGATTTTGGAGATTTGCTTGACGAAAAAATTTGGGAGAATTATAAAAAGGCGGTTCTGAAATATTTAAAAGACAACAAAATTAAGCCCGATGTGATTCTCACTGACCTTCATCCTTTATTTAAAAATACGCTCTGGGGCGCCGAACTGGCGCAAAAACTTGGCGCCAAACACATCCACGTACAGCACCACATCGCGCATATTTTCTCCGCCGTTGGAGATAAAATAATACAAAATACTAAATACCAGATACCAGATACGATCTATGGTGTCGCTATGGACGGTACTGGTTACGGAGAAGACGGGAAAATTTGGGGAGGAGAGATATTTCAAGTTAAAAGTTCAAAGTTAAAAGTTAAAAGTATAATTAGAATGGGCCACCTTGAAAATCAAACGCTTATTGGCGGGGAGTTGTCTATTAAGGAACCGGCACGGATGCTAATAAGTATACTGAGTAAATTTTTAGATAAGGATGAGGTTTATAAATACATTAAAAAATACTATTCCCGCAATGAATTTGAACTCCTTCACAATCAACTCCAACAAAATTTCAACTGTCAGAAAACTTTCAGCGCCGGCCGCATTTTAGACGCCGTATCGTTATTATTAGGTTTCTGCGGAAATGAACGAAGATATAAACACGAACCGATTGATCTTCTGGAAAAAAATTCAACTAAGCCTTACACGGACTTGAAGCCAAAAATAAAAAAAGACAAAGATTTATATATTCTCGATACGACGTATTTATTTAATTACGTAATTTCCGCCATAGGCGGATCCGCCTATGGCGGAAATTACTTACATACTCGGGATAAAAATTTATCCGCCGAAGAGGCGGGACGTCTCGCCGCCACCGCCCAACTCTACCTCGCCGAGGGTATTTATGAAATATTACAAAATATACAATATACAAAATACCAGATACAAAATACTTTCTTCGCCGGCGGCATCGCCAACAACAAAATTATCTCAAGTTTTCTTGAATCCAAAGGCGCCTACACAAACAAAAAAGTCCCGCGAGGCGACGCGGGACTTTCGTTCGGTCAAGTGGTTTATTTTCTGCTTACAATATCAAAACCGAACATTACCGCGTCACACAGAAAATCCTCCAACTGAGTAAAGTCGTCCTTAAGTTGCGCCGCGCGAAGGTGTGCGTAATATAGCTTTTTATTTTCTTGTTTTATCACTGCTGGAGCCGTGTTTTCCCGCAACAGCATCGCCGACAAAATCAGTCGGCCGATACGTCCGTTGCCATCGGAAAACGGATGAATTTGTTCAAATCTGGCATGGATATTTGAGACGTGTTCAATTATATCTCTGGATTTTTTGTTTATATCAGGGAAAAGCTTATCCATAAGTTTTGTCACTTTGAGATGATTCGCCGTAGGCACGTTTGATCCGACAATGCGCACGCCGTGCCTCCGGTAAAATCCGGCGTCATCCCTGATTCCATTCATCAGGATACCGTGCAATTTCAAGACCAGTGTTTCATCTATTTTCTTTTTTTCATCAAAATTCGCGAAAAGATATTTCAATGCCGTCTGGTGGTTTTTCACCTCCAATTGCTCGATCAAGCTTTTGTCAGGCAACACCTTATTATTAAACATAATATCGAAAGTCTCGTCCTCCGACAATGTCGACCCCTCGATCTTATTTGAATTATACGTAAGCGCCAGCATAAACTGATCGCGGATGTCCGGATTTTTGGCAATTACGTTAAAAATATTTTTGTGTTGGTGGGATTCTTTGCCTATCAATTCTTTTTTGGCGGCTAGAACAGTTTTAGGAATAATTTTTTGCCCGGTATATTCACGATACATGGCATCGATAGCCTCGGCGTGTTTTTTTCTCGGCTTGGCTTTGCCGGTCCACCAATTGTTGAGCGCCACAAAAGAAACGCCCAATTTAGCCGCCATCCCTGTCTGCGTCAATCCCGACGCGCTCTGAATAATCTTAAGTTTATCCCTTATATCCATACAACCATTTTACCAAACTTTATAAAGTTTGTCAATAAAACAAAATTTTATAAAGTTTAGTATTACCCAGCGGCGACGCGGGACTTTCTTTCGGACAAGTGGTTTATTATTTGATGTCAAAATAATGTATCATAATAATCCGGCCGGATTTT
The DNA here is from genome assembly GCA_001784815.1 of Candidatus Moranbacteria bacterium RIFOXYA12_FULL_44_15. GTDB lineage: Bacteria > Patescibacteriota > Minisyncoccia > Moranbacterales > UBA2206 > XYA2-FULL-43-15. The sequence goes on along the minus strand of MFSF01000044.1, from coordinate 13,050 downwards.
GATGACACGTTTAAATTTTCCTTAACGATAAATAAGAGTCAACAGACAAAGCGTTGTCGGTTCAAGTCTCCAGACTTGAACCGACCTAAGATTGTACTTTTGTAATTTTGTAATTTTGTATGCTTTTTGTAATTTCGTAGATGTAAATAAAAACAAGGCGATGGACAAAACGTCGTCCACCGCCCTACAACTTCTCGTCCCATGTATCTACCTGACTAAAGCAGGATATTTCTCAACTATCCTTTGCTTTCCATACTCAGTCAACCATACTGCATCTTCAGTAATGGTAACAAGGCCAATTTCAGCCAATTCCTTCGCCGAGGCTCGAACTGTTGCGGCCATATCGTAATTTTGCGCCAAGACCATCCACATCTCTAAATCCAGCAGGGAGTGTTTATACCACACTCCCTTTCCAATCATGTGATGGTCTTTTTTGCGCACTAGCGTCTTGAGATAGACAGGATGAGACAAATAAACCAACGTCCACAAAAGATCATTCGCACGCTTATCGCGAATAATCATGTTATCCCGGAAATATCTGTCATCCTTGTCGTCGCTAATCGCAATGTCTCCCGGCATAATCCTATCCATGTCCAACACCTCCTTTTAGATAACCTCGCTTTTGACTACTCAAAAATAGAAATTAAAAGAACCAATTGATTGTTAAATATAATCCCAATTTGCTTTCTTGTCAACATATCCTCGGCACCAACTTCCCCCTTGGCGTTTCGATTTTTTTCTGGCTCCCAATCAAGGTTTTGAGCCAAACACCACGACCCCGCCCAACCGAGCCGATTATTTTGGCTTCGGAGTTATATTTTTGAAGAATCTTGATAACTTTATCAGCGTCTTTTTTAGCAACCGTAGCTACAAACCGGCCTTCAGACGCGAAAGAAAATTTATCTATTCCTAGAAGTTCCGAAATGGCAACTACTTCTTTTTTGAATGGCAAAGTTTTTTCGTCGAGAACTATTTTTATTTTAGACTTCTCCGCGATTTCATTGAGCACCGCCGCCGATCCACCGCGCGTCGGGTCTTTGCAGGCGGTTAGATATTTCGCCACACTTTGGATTTCTTTTACTAGCGGTCTAGAGTCGCTTTTGACGCGCGTTTTATAATTAAATCGGCTGGCCAGAATAGCCGCCGTGTGTTCGCCCAGATCTCCCGAAGAAATTACTACATCGCCTACTCTCGCCCCACCGTTGGAAATAATATTTCCCGCCAAGCCTACGCCCGATGTTGTGATTTCAATTTTGTCGATTTTTCCTTTTTCCGTCACTTTTGTGTCGCCTGTCACAATGGGAACTCTTGTCTCACGCGATATGTCGTTTATGGATTTTATGATTTTCAAAAGATCATCTTCCGGAAAACCTTCTTCAATGACAAGACTCAACGAAATTCCGATCGGACGCGCGCCCATCACTGCCAGATCGTTGATCGTTCCGCAAATAGCAATCTTCCCGATATCGCCTCCCGAGAAAAATAATGGATCAACTATGAATGCGTCGGTCGTAAATACTAGCTTTGACGCTGAAAAGGACGTAGTATGTCCTTTTTGGACATGCCACGTCCAAAAGCTTTGTAAATCAAGCACCGCCCCATCGTCCGCCGTGTTTTTCCATTGACCTGTATAATCCAAAATTTTCCTGATTTTCGAAATCAGTTCTTCCGACTTTTTCCCTCCCGCGCCTTGTTCTAGTTCGATAAAATTACTTTTCATAGCGATATTCTATATTACAACTTCCCTCCCCCGAAACCATACACGCCCCCTGAGGATTATCCGGAGTGCAAACCTTCCTAAATAGCGGGCATTCCCGAGATTCAAATATTCCTTGCAAAACTTCCCCGCACCGACAGGCGCTGGGCTTAACTTTGATATCTTTTTTAATTTTAGCAATCAAATCACGATAAACAAACTCCGCGTCCTGCGTCTGATATTTCTTTTTCAATTTTAGCCCCGATTTTTCAATCACTCCCAGTCCCCGCCATTTACTATCGACTATTTCGAAAGTATCATTTATAAGTTCCCGCGCTTTTTTATTACCATCTTTTTTTACCAGTCGAGTGTATTCATTTTGCACCTCGGTTTTGCCGGAGATAATTTGATCCGAAAGCATATCCACTGCCCGAAGAACGTCCAGCGCTTCAAACCCCGCCACCACTTGCGGAATTTTGAATTGTTTATAAATTTGTGTACCAATGATCGCACTAACATGTCCGGGATTGATAAATCCGTCGATTTTGACATTTTTATTTTTTAATAATATCTCCATCGCCGGTGAAAAGAGCTTGTGTGAAGAAAAAACCATCAAACCATTCGCCACCGCCCAAGCCGTTGCCGGAGTGGTTGTTTCAAATCCTAATCCCCAAAAGATAGTCGGTTTGTTCTGCTCCTGCAGGGGCTCGACTAATCGAGCCCCTGCAATTTCCGAAACATCATACACAATTCTCACATCCGCCCCTTTTTGCCGCGCTTCTTCCAAACTGCCTAAATTTCCCGGCACGCCCGCCGCATCCCCGTAGCACGCTACCGGAATTCCGGCCAGCGCCAATCCAACAATAATATCAATATCCTCCTGACCAGTCACGCACACCGGACAGCCTGGCCCAGAAATCAACTTTATATTTTCTGGCATTAGGCTTTTTATCCCGTGTTTCGCAATCGTCTCCGCGTGCGTCCCGCAAAGCTCCATAAATCGAACTTGTCGATTTATTTTTTTAGCTTTTTCTTGTATTTCTGCTAATATTTTTTCATATTCCATAAGATTTCAGTTCATCCATATGACCCTTTTCCATTTTCTCAATCGCAAACCCAGCATGCACCATCACATATTCGCCAATTTTTACATCCACTAAAGAAATATTTATTTCTTTCTCCACGCCATTAAAATCAACTGTTGCCAGTTGACTGTGTATTTTGACAATTTTTCCCGGAATAGCCAAACACATACATTTAAATTATTCTACCCCGCTTTAGCTGGGGTTTTGCGGCTTTAGCCGCGTTCGCCAAGTTGGGAGCTAAAGATCCCTAACCCCGACTGAAGTCGAGTAGAACATTTCAAAAAAATCTTGCTAAATTATTTTTTTGTCCCGCACCAGCCTCACTACCTCTCTCTCGCTGAGAACATAATTTAGATATTTACCTTTCTCCGCTTTTTTGCTTATTTTTGAAGAAATAAAAAAAACAACGATATCTTCGGGATTTATTTTTTCCTTTCGGGCGTAATCGGTTTTTATTTTTTTTATAACTTCGTCTTCCGCGTCCTTCTCGGAAATATTTATTATTTTTTCAAAACCCAGCTTAGATAAAATATCCTCGAGTTTTTCCCGGCGATCCATTTTTGAAAATTGTTTCGATATTTTTTCTTCCATCCCCGCATCCACCACCGCCACTGCCATTTTTTTGATGTCATCCAAGCTTTCGATGATTTTTGAAAAATCATTTTGATCAGTCAGCGCCGCCACGGGGCACGCCCGCACGCATTCCCCGCAAAAACCGCAATCCAAGACTTCGCCATAAGGCGTACCGACCACCACGTCTCCCGCGCGATGATTGAAACCGAACTTTTTTTCCGGGCAAATGTTTATGCACCGCCGGCATTCCACGCAAAACTCGGAGTTCCGGGAAACACAAGGATTCTCATTTTCCACCACCACCCGCGACCAATTGTCCTTTGTAAGATTTAATTCTTCGCTGGAAGTTATTTCTCCTTTCCTTGGAACAAAGTGGAAGTTCTCTATTTTATATTCCTCCGCCAATTTTTGCAATTCACACATCCGGTTTCTTTTGCAAGTGGCGCATTTCCCGGCGTGATCCGCCCATAAAAGCTCCAGATTTATCCGGCGAGCTTTCTCAATTCTTTCCGATTCCGTCGTCACTTCCAGCTTCTCGCAAACTTTTAGCGTACAGGAAGTTACCAATTTATCAGTTAAAGTTATTTCAACCAAGCAAAGCCGGCAAACCGCCTCCCGCGGCAAACCTTCAAACGCGCAAAGCGTCGGAATCCTAATCCCTTCGCGCCGACACACATCCAGAACAGTTTCTCCTTCTTCGACTTCGTATTTCTTATTGTTTATTTTTATCTGCATGTTTTCCCAATATCCCCAATTACCCTAATCTCCCAAAATTTTCAACTTTAAAATCGCGTCCCCCATTGCCGTCGCCGCGAACTTTCCCAGCGGACAAAAAGTAGTATTATTCAACGTCCACAGGATATCTTTCAACGATTCCTTATCTCTGTCGGAAATTTCCCCGTCTTGGAGTCTTCCCGCTATTTCATGCAAACGAAAAGTTCCTTCCCGGCAGGATAAGCATTTTCCGCAAGATTCCCGCCGAAAAAATCCTGTCCAAGACAAAATCAAATCATAAATATTCACTGATCTATCTACGACCAGAATTGCGCCTGAGCCGAGTGAAACCGGGCACTCGCGGGAAAAGGTCAGTGGCGTATCTAATTCACTTTCTAAGACTAGATGTCCTGACGCCCCGCCGATTTGCGTAAACCAAAATTCTTTCCCCCGTGGCAACCCCCCTCCAAAATTAAAAATTAATTCACGAATCGTAATCCCCGTTGGCGCCTCAACTACGCCTGGATTTCTAATAGATCCACCTAAAATATATAGCTTTGTCCCGGGCGAGCAAGGCGCTCCGATTTTGGAATACGCGTCGGCACCATTTAAAATTATCCAGGGAATATTGGAAACAGTCTCAGCATTGTTCACGCACGTCGGTTTTCCCCAAAGGCCGCTGCCAGTCGGATAAGGCGGCCGCAGTTTCGGCTCCCCCCGGTTTCCTTCCATGGAATTTATGAGAGCTGTTTCCTCCCCGCAAACATACGCTCCCGCGCCTTGAAATATCTCCACTTCCAAATCATAACAAGATCCGATGATTCCTCTGCCTAAAAATTCATTTTTTTCGGCTTGTTCCAGCGCCATTTCCAAAATTTCCTTTTGCTTTTCGTAATGTCCATTGATATAAATAAAGGCCTTTTTGGCTCCAATAATGAGCGAAGAAAGGATAATTCCTTCCAAAAGCACATGTGGATTATTATCAACGATGCTCCTGTCCTTATGCGTCCCCGGTTCCGATTCGTCCAAGTTGCAGATAAAATATTTTTCACCACCCTGAGTCGCCACTAGCGATAATTTATCGCCTGTTGAAAAACCGGCCCCGCCCCGGCCGCAAAGACCTGATTTTTTTATCTCCGCCAATACCGTCTGCGCGTCCAGATCACGAATAAACTTTTTGAGCGCCGAATAACCACCAACAGCAATATAGCTTTCGATTTTGTCGGGATCGATTTTGCCCCAGTTATTGGTGATTATTTTCGTATTACTCATTTAATTTTCAATTTTCAAACAATTTCCAATAATTCAATTCTTTTTAATTTTGAAATTCAGTCATTGGGTAATTGGAAATTGTTTGAAAATTGAAAATTAGAAATTCTACAACCATTCCTCCAATATCCCATGCACACCACTCGCCGTAACCCGCGTAAATATTTTGCCATTAACAACCACCACTGGTCCCTCCCCACACTGTCCGAGACAACTTATGATTTCCAATTTTATCTTCGAATTAAACCCGTCTCCGGCTTTGATCTTAAGATAATTTTCCATTTCCTTGATCACTTCAAAGGAACCGCTTACCGCGCAATTGGTTCCGCTGCAAACCTGAACAGCCAGACTCGGCTGTTTTTTTGTCCAAACTAAATCGTAAAAGCTTGCCGTTTCATATGTTTTGGAAAGCGGTATACTGAAATATTCAGCCGTCTTCTTGGCATCTTTTTCGGAAACATAACCAAAAGCGGCGCTGATTTTTTTCAGCGCCGGCAACAAGTTTCTCGTCTCAGGATCAAATTCAAGAAGTACCTTTTCTATGCTTCGCATATTAGCAAATGAAACTACGAATTAAAACAAATTTTTACAAATCATATTCGTAACTTCATTCGCCCTTATTCGCAATAATTTGTAATCTAAACTTTGCCGTCGCTTCCGAAAAACTTTATTTTCTTCTTAACCGTATCCCTTACTGCGTCTCTGGCTTCCCCAAGAAGCTTCCTAATATCAAATGAAACATTTCCCTGATTCCGCACTGAATTTATCAAGTTGTTTATAAACGCCAGCCGCGTTGCCGTATCCACATTAAAACAAGCTATCCCCCTTTGAATGGCCTCGTCGACTCTTCCATTTTCCCAATCCGAAGCGCCGTGCAACACCAGTGGGATTCCGACGTTTTTATTGATCATCTCCAGCCGATCGAAATCCGGCGCCAGCTTTTCCTTGAAAAAGTCGTGCGCGTTTCCAATCGCCACCGCCAAAGCGTCCACTCCGGTATTTTTCACAAACACTTCGACTTGTCCCGGATCGGTCATATACTTCCCCCAATCCACGTCTTCCATCTCAATCTCTCCCAGATACGGCACACTTCCCAGTTCCGCCTGAACATCCACTCCTTTCTCATGACAAAAATCAACTACTTTTTTGGTAATTTCAACATTATCTTCATATTTTTTCCTCGAACCGTCATACATTACGGAAGTAAAACCAATTGTTACCGCCCGTTGGATAATTTCAAAACTTTTACCGTGATCGAGATGGATTCCTATAGGAATTTCCGGAGCATAAAATTCCGCGTCGTTTTTTACCAAATTAAACATCCCCCGTCCGCCGCCGTACTCCATAGTCTTTTCCGTAATCTGGACGATCACCGGAGAACGCATTTCTTTGGCCGCTTCCACAATCGCCCTCGTTGTCTCAAGATTAACCGTATTAAACGCCCCCACGGCATACCCGCCCTCTTTGGCTTTGGTTAGAATTTCTTTGACTGAAGTTATCATATTATAATACAGAGACACACAGAATTTTACAGAATTACACAGAAAACAAAACTCTGTGTTGTTCTGTCCTCTTCTGCGTTGTTCTGTTATCCATTAATTATTTCCGCTATTTTCACAAATTCATACGGAGCCAAACTCTCCCGACCGACTAAAACTCCGTCCATTCCGGGCTCCAAACAAACTTTCTTCGCGTTTTTAGAGTTGACTGATCCTCCGTAAATAATCCTTACCTTATCAGCAGTTCTCGCTCCATATTTTTCAACCAGAAATTTCTTAATTATAAGCCGGGCGCTCATCACATCGTTAGTCGTCGGCAAATGGTCGGGATTATTGGAACTTATCGCCCAGACAGGCTCATAACATATTATGACATTTTCCAGTCTCGCGGCGGTTACCTTGTCTAAGCAATTCTTAAGCTGCCCAATAATCACAGCGGCACTATTCGGTTTTTGCTCTCTATCTCCCACGCAAAGAATAGGCTTGAGGCCGTTTTTTAACGCCGCCTCCATTTTCAAGTTTATTTCCTGATCATTTTCACAAAAATAGCGCCTGCGCTCGCTATGACCTATTATAACATATTCTCCGCCAAAATTTTTTATCATTGCCGGAGAAATCTCTCCCGTAAAAGATCCCTCTCTTTCCCAAAACATATTCAAAGCTCCAATTTTTATTTTTTTCCCCAGAACCTTAAAAAAGCTTTCCAAATGAATATGAGGCGGGCAAAGAATTATTTCTATTTTTCCCAGCCTTTTTCCTTTCAGCTCCTTCTTCAGCAAATCAAAATACCGCTCCCGTTCCATTGGAGAAAGAATATTCATTTTCAAATTTCCCACAACCAGCTTTAAAGGCATATGTTTTGAATTTTTAATTTTGGAATTTGATATTTATTTGGGATTTGGATTTTGGAATTTGGATTTTTTTATGCTAAGATGTCTCCTGACAAACCAAACCAACCCCGCTAAAATCACTATCCCAATCACGATATCAAACTTATGGAAATACACGCCCAGAGTGTTCCAATTATCGCCCAGCTTTTTTCCAATATACGCCAAAAGATAGCAAAACGGCAAGGATCCCAAAAAGGTATAGACCACAAACTGCCAAAAATTCATTCGGGCGATTCCCGCTGGCAATGAAATGAAGGTTCGTACCACCGGCATCATCCGGGAAAAAAATACCGCTGCGTTTCCATATTTGGCAAAAAAATTGTCCGCGATATCCAGATCATGATGAGTCACCAAAACATATTTTCCGTATTTTTCCGCCATTGGCCGCCCGCCATAATACCCTACCCAATACGCCGCTACTGATCCGATCACACAACCAATCGCTCCCGCCAAAGCCACCCCCCAAAGGGTAAATTCTCCAGTCGAAACCAGATACCCCGAAAACGGCATGATAATCTCCGATGGAAGCGGGATACAAGCCGACTCGATCGCCATCATTAGAGCCACCCCGGAATAGCCAAACATTGAGATACTGGCAATTATGAAGCTGGCTAAAATTGAAATTATTTTTTCTACCATATTCTTCAAACACCAAGATACAAGAAACAAGATACAAACAATTTCCAATGAACAACTTTCAAAATCACAAATGCTACATTATTTTATTTTTGGTAATTGTGATTTATTTGTTTCTTGTATCTTGGTGTTTGGTTATTGATTTCGTAAGAAATCTGCTGCCACTTCCGGCTCGATTGTTGAAATTTCCACTCCGGTGGAAAGTTCGAATCCCGCCCAAATAGAGGTGCGCGGAAGAATTTCAATATGCCAATGAAAATGCGGATAATCCTTGCCATCGCAAGGCGCGGTATGGATATAGAAATTATAGGCCGGATCGCCTAACGCCCGCCAGATTTTGTTAATTGCCGTCTGAAGCGCTTCGCCCAATGCTATTTTTTCGCTATTGGAAACTCTTTCAAAATACGGGGTGTGCTTCTTGGGAATCACCCAAGTTTCAAACGCCGCCCGAGAGGCAAACGGACAAAATACCAAAAAATCTTCATTTTCAAAAACAATCCTTTTTTTGTCGTCTTCTTCCCACTCGATCATCGCGCAATATACGCAATGCTTGTTGGATTTGTAGTATTCTTCAGAACCGTTCAACTCCAGATTGACATAGGGAGAAATGACCGGTATGGCCATCAACTGGGAATGCGGATGGGCAATCGAGGCGCCAGCCTCCTTGCCGTGATTATGAAAAATATCGATATAATTGACGCTTTTCTTGTTCATTAGACCAATATATCTCGACTGATAAGCATCAATTATTTCCGCCACCTCCAAGCAGTCTAACTGCGCGATTTGTTTTTTGTGGTCTTTCGTGACTACAATTTCATGGTATCCCACACTGTCCATTCGGAAATATGGTCCGTCTTCCTGATGCCTGATTGCTCCGCCGATCGGTCTGGAAAAAGCCGGGTACTTGTTGGGAAAAACCCGCAAGCTCCAATCTCCGTCCGCTTTTTCATAAATCAAAACATCCTTCTCTTGTCCGCTGGCAACCGGGTCGCAAAACAAACAGGCCTTGCTGCTGTCTCCGATAATTTCCGCCCGTTTATTCCCCGCGAATTCTTCCGGTCTTTTCGATCTTCCCGTCGCGATTACCACCCAATCTCCGGTAACAATATCCTGGCGAAGTTCCGAATTTTTATTTTTGTTCGTATTTTCTTCTTGTGACACTTTTTTTAATTTCTAATTTGTGACCTTCGCTATTTTGTATTTTCCGCTCCACAACCTCATTCTTGTCTTAAACAAATCCAAAATCACTTGAAAATACCCGTTCGGTCCGGTGAGAGTCACCGTCGAGCCTTCTTCGTTCAGCCAGCGAACCGGCATCTGCTTTATTTTGAATCCTAATTTTTTAGCGAGAATCAACAGCTCAAAATCAAAGCCAAATCGATCCACCACCATCCGACTGGCGACTTCCTCAGCCGCTTTGGCTGTCAACATTTTGAATCCGCATTGCGTATCCGGAAAACTCCAAAGACCGAGGACTACTCGAATAAGCCAGTTGCCCATATCCCCCATTATTTCCTTATATTTAGCTTGATGCACCTGGACATACGCGCCTTCGATATCCCTAGAGCCCATTACCACGCCGTACCCATTCTTAAATTCCGGCAAAAAAGCATCCAAATGAGTAATGGAAGTTGAACCGTCCGCGTCCAAAAATAGTCTCAACTCTCCCTTGGCCTCAAGAAGACCCTGGCGTATGCCATAACCCTTGCCGTGATTCTCTTTGTTATCAATCAGCCTCAAATTGGTTATTTCATTCTGATAGCCCCTGACCACTTCCGCCGTTTTGTCCGGAGAACCGTCATTCACCACCACAAACTCATAAGTAAACCCCTTGGACTTCAAAAATTCATCCATTTCAATTAAATTTTTCCCTATTCTATTTTCTTCTTTGTAAGCGGAGATTATAACTGACAGATATGGTTTTTGTTCCATATGGATTTTTTAGATTTTATTAATTTTTAGCCTTTGCTCAATTGTAACACAAAATCTTGAAACGTGGAACGCGTAACGCAAAACTCTTTAGTCCTCGTTATACGATATACGTCACGCGATACGCGTTATACGCTTCACGCTCTGTCCAACCAACTTTGCAAAATAATTCTGGCGGCTTCTTCATCATCATGTTTTTTGACGCCTCGCACTCCTTTTTCAATCAAATTATACTGCGCCATTTTGGTGGTAAACATTTCGTTTTGGTATTCTATCTTCATGCGCGGAAGCGCCTCTTTTATCGCTTCGCCCAATTTCTCGCCATCATAAACCGTCTCTTCCTTGTTAACATAAGAGGGCACGCCAATAATGATTTTGCTTACATTCTCCCTTTCTATTATTTCCAAGAGCTTGCTGAAAAAATCATTGTCATTATTCAGTGTGCCATAAACAAAAGCGATTTTTATTTCACTATCCGCCACCGCTAAACCGACTTTGGATTTTCCATAGTCTATGCCTAAGTATTTCTTCTCACTTTTTTTATTTTTTGTATCTCTCATTTGTTATAGCATACATGGATTCTTTTCGTATTTCGTTAATTTCGTATTTCGTAAAACTTATGCTCGTGTTAATATTTCGCACCCGCCCTTTTTCACCACCACCGTATCTTCAAAGTGCGCGCTTAACTTTCCATCCCTGGTCGCGTATGTCCAACCGTCGCCCATCAGTTTTATATAATGCGTTCCCTCGTTGATCATCGGCTCCAGCGCCAGCGTCATTCCCTCTTTCAAAATAACCTCTTTACCTTTGGCTTTATAATTAAGAATTTGCGGATCTTCGTGAAGCTCCCGACCCACGCCGTGTCCAACCAATTCGCGCACCGCGGAAAAACCGTGCGAACGGACATAAGAATCCACCGCGGCCGAATACTCGCTCAGTTTGGCGCCGGCTTTTATCCGCCTGATCCCTTCGTCCAAGCTTTCGCGCGTAGCGTTGACGAGTTTTCGCGCCGCGGGACTGACTTTCCCCGCTTCAAATGTCCGAGCCATATCCGTAATCATCCCTTTGAATTTCATACCGATATCGATTTTTACGATATCCCCTTCTTGAACAATCCTATCGCGCCTGGGGATGCCGTGAACCACCTCGGAATTGATGGAAGCGCACACGCTGGACGGAAACGGCGGCGTACCATAACCTTCGAAAATAGGAACTCCTCCACTATCAAAAACCAGCTTTCTCGCCAGCTGGTCAATTTCGTGCGTGTTGGTTCCGGGAGCGATATTTTTTCCAATCTCATCCATAATCCCCGCTAGAATTCTGCCCCCCTCTCGCATCGCCTCTATTTCTTGAACATTCTTAATTACTATCATTTACGAACTACCTGCCCGAAATGCTGCCTGCATACAGCCATTCCATCTTGGTAAGTTATTTGATTAGCTGAAATACTACAAACCAACGTGAAATTTCGCAGCAAGCGGGCGAAATTAACGAAATACGAAAGAAAAATATGAGCGTTTCGTATTTCGCTCGTTTCGTATTTCGTAAAACCAATTTTTACTCAATATCCTTTAACTTCGCTAGAATACCCTCAAATACTTTTTCAATTGTTTGCTCGCCATTCACCTCCGTCAGTTTTTCCTGCTTTTTATAATGCTCGATAACCGGAATAGTTTCGTTTTGAAAAACTTTCAGTCTTTTTCTTATTACCTCCGGCGTGTCGTCAATCCTTTGTATAATTTTCCCTTGACAATCCGGGCAACTTTCTTTTTCGCTTTTTATATCCTTGCCTTTAATCAAAACTTTTTTACATTTTTCACATATCCATCTTTTGGAAATTCTTTTCACAGTTTCTTCCTCTGAAATATTTACATAAATAACCTTATCAATTTTTCGTCCTGACTCTGAAACTGCCTTGTCAAAATATTCCGCCTGATCCATCGTCCTCGGAACACCCTCAAAAATAATACTCTGCTCCCTCGAAAAAGAAGCTAGCTTTATCCCCAAAACTTCTTTCAAAATACGGCTTGGTACCATAGCGCCAGCCACATTCTGATATTGATATATCTCTCTTCCAAGCGGTGTATCTTGCTTAGCCACCTCACGCAAAAAGTTTCCCATATTAACCCGCTCCAAGTTAAACTTTTTCGCCAGCATTTCTGTTTGAGTATCTTTCCCTGATCCCTGCGGACCCAAAATAACTAAATTCATATCCTACACACAGAATTACGCAGAAATTTACAGAACAACACGGAATTTCTCTGTGTCGTTCTGCCATATTCTGTATCTTTCTGTTTTTTAAAATCCTTCATAATCCCTCATCACCAATTGCCCCTCCACTTGTTTGATAGTTTCAATTACCACGGACACGACGATAAGCAGTCCCGTTCCGCCGACCGTAACCGAACCGATACTGGTAAAAGCCTGGACAATGAAAGGCAACACCGCGATCAGCCCCAAAAAAGCGGCTCCGGAAAGAGTTACGCGATTCATAATTTTATAAAGATATTCCGCCGTAGTGTGCCCCGGCCGAATTCCCGGAATGTATCCGCCCTGTTTTTGCAAAGATTCAGCAATCTTGTTCGGATCAAACACCACCGCCGTATAGAAATAAGTAAAGGCCACTACCAGGATAAAGTACATCGAGCCGTAAAAAAATTGGTTTTGAAAAATATTAGTGATAGAACTGGCGATCCCGGCAACCGTAGGATTTCCCGCGCCCGCCAAAAAGTTGGCAATCATCCCGGGGAAAAGCATGA
>MFSF01000043.1 GCA_001784815.1 Candidatus Moranbacteria bacterium RIFOXYA12_FULL_44_15 | reverse complement strand
TAATCCGGACGCTATTTACTCTTTAAGGAGTAAAATTGGAACAAATATTAATTGTTCAGTGGTATGATATATAAAGTGAAAACGGACAAATTTGAAGGGCCGATGGAGCTTCTTTTGGAGCTTATAGAAAAGGAAAAGATGGACGTGACGGAGCTCAGTATGGCGAGGGTGGCAGGCGAATATTTGGAGTATATAAAAAACAACGAGGCTATTTGCTTGGAACACCTCTCGGAATTTTTGTCGGTAGCGTCTCGGCTGATTCTTATTAAATCGCGCTCGCTTTTGCCGACGCTCAAGTTCAGCGATGAAGAGGAGGAAGAAATCAAGGATTTGACGCTTCAGTTGGAAGAATATAAAAAATTCAAGGAGGCTTCGGAAAAGCTGGGAAAAATAGTGGCGGCAAAAAAAGTGAGCTATTCGCGGGAAGGCTTCGGCGGCGTGCGAAGTGTTTTTTACCCCCCGGAAAACTTTAACCTTTTTGATTTGAAAAAGTATTTCGAATTGATTCTGGCGGAAATTCCTATTATTGAGGAACTCCAAGAAGAGATAGTCGCGGAAGTAGTGACGCTGGAAGAACGGATCAATGAATTGGAGATGAAGATCCGCCGAAAAATGGAAACCTCTTTTTCCGACCTGGTCGCTAACGCGAGTGACAAAGTGGAAATTATTATTTCATTTCTGGCGATGCTGGAAATGATAAAACAGCGGGTTGTTCAGGTGGAACAGGGAGAGTTGTTCAGCGAGATAAAGTTGAGTATGAGCAGTTGATGTAAAATCTTATGGATCAAGATAAACTAAAATCAATCGTCGAAAGCATTCTGTTTGTCAGTGGGGAGCCGGTGAAGATTTCCAGGCTGGCGAAGGTCTCCGGCGCGGCGCGGCCGGAAGTGGAAAACGCTTTGATGGCACTTCAAAACGACTACGCGCGAAATCGGGGGATGGTTATCATAAAGAAAGAAGATGAAGTTCAAATGGCGACAAGTCCCGAGAACGCGGAAACAATTTCCGAGTTGGTCAAAAGCGAGATTCAGGAAAATCTGAGCCGTTCGGCTTTGGAAACGCTTTCAATTGTAGCTTACCGCGGACCGATGACAAGGGCGGACATTGAAGCTATTCGGGGAGTAAATTGCAGTTTTACCCTGCGTTCGCTTTTAATGAGGGGGCTTTTGGAAAGAATCGATAACCCTGAAAACAGCCGCGGATACTTGTATAAGATATCTTTTGAATTTTTGAAAAAGATGGGAGTGGACAGTGTTGAGAAACTTCCCGACTGGGAGAGTCTTTCCAAAGATGCCCGGATTGAAAATATTATTTCCGAATAAGCGCGCGTTCCACAGATGCTAAATATCATTTTTTCATTAATCATAGCTTCTTTTTTGCCGGCGTTTATGCTGCCGGATTTTTTAGGTGGCGCGGCAAGCAATATCAGCTTGAAAAAGAATGAAGCGCGACACCAGGTTTTGGGAGAAGAAAGCCAAAAAAGCAAAGAAAATTCCCAAAATTGCAATCTTTTTCCGATTGACAGCGCGGCGGCGGCCGAGTTTGTTCCCGCCAGAAAATCCGATTTTTATGATTTGAAAATTTGGGCCGGTTCCTCCGTGGCGATTGACGCGGCCAGCGGAACGATCCTTCACTATGACAACGGCAGAAAAAGAACCCAGATCGCTTCTTTGACGAAAATGATGACGGCGGTTTTGGCGGTGGAGAATATCAAAGATTTGGACGAAGAAATCATCATCACGGCGGAAGCGCTGAATGTGCCGGGAACGGTAGTGGGCTGTCCCACCAGTGTTTTTTGCAACGCCAACCGGATGTACCGCGGAGAAAAAGTAAGAGCCGAAGACCTTTTGAAAGCGATGTTGATGAATAGCGCCAATGACGCCGCCTCGGCTATCGGAATCCATATCGCCGGAACACAGGAAAGATTCGTGGGAATGATGAATGAAAAGGCCAAAGAACTCGGACTTAAAGACACCAATTTTTGCACTCCTTCCGGATTGGAAATCGACGGAGCGGAAGACCAATGTTATTCGACAGCTTATGACATCGCCCGGATCGCTTCCTATTCTTTGAGGCATGATTTGATTTGGGATATAATGAAGATACCGGAAGGAAAATTCTATTCGACGGACGAAAAATATATGCACGAACTGAAAAATACTGATATACTGATAGAAGAAATTCCCAATTGTTTGGGCGGAAAAACCGGCTTTACTCCTTTGGCCGGAAAGTCTTTGCTTTTGGGATCGGCTGACGCGTCCGGCCGGCACCGGATTATTGCCGTGCTTCTCAATGACGAACAGCGCTGGCAGGACATGCGGACAATGGTGGATTGGATTTTTGAGAATTACGAATGGCGGTAACGCGATACGAATACCACGAATTGCATACGAATTCTACGAAAAGTTATTCGTGTCATTCGTATGCAATTCGTAGATTGGTATCGCTATAATTATGTTCTCACAGATACAAACTATTCCCGAGGTGATAAACGTCCTCAAGGTTATGGCGACCGGTTTTGTGTCGTTTGTTTTGGCGTTCGCGCTTACGCCGGTTTTGACGCATTTTTTGTATAAGTATAAAATCGGCATCAAGATAAAAAACAATTCCGTAGACGGCAAGGAACTTACTTTCGTAAACAAACTTCACCAGCATAAAGCCGGCACGCCGACGATGGGTGGAATATTGGTTTGGTTCACTGTCTTGATTTTGGCTTTCGCGTCGCATTATCTTTTTCCATTGCTGGCTTCCTGGTGGGATTTCAATTTTTTGGCGCGAATGGATTTTCTGAGCCGCGCGCAAGTGTGGCTACCGCTTTTCGCGCTGGTTTCTGCCGGAATATTAGGACTTTGCGACGATTGGATGAGCATCAAAGGCTATGGAAAAAATAAAGGCGGCGGCATCCGTTTCCTTACCCGGTTCGGCTGGATGATTGTTATCGCGGCTCTGGGCGCCTGGTGGTTTTTCTATAAATTAGGCTGGGACAAAGCGCATATTCCGGCGGTGGGCGATTTTTCCATCGGCTGGTGGTATATTCCGCTTTTTATGTTTACGATTCTTTTCGCGGCGATTTCATCCAATGAAACGGACGGTTTGGACGGTTTGAACGGGGGGGTGCTTCTGATCGCTTTTTCGTCTTTTTCTTTGATTTCTTTTTTTCAAAACAAGATGGATTTGGCGGCTTTTTGCGCCGCGCTTAGCGGCGCGCTGATGGCGTTTCTTTGGTTTAATGTCCATCCGGCCAGATTTTTTATGGGCGATACCGGCGCGATATCATTGGGAATCACTTTGGGAGTGGTAGCAATGTTGACTAATTCGGCTTTGGTTTTATTTATCATTGTTTTTATTTATGTCATCGAATCCGGATCGGTGCTGATCCAGCTTTCTTCCAAAAAGTTTTTCCGGCGGAAAGTTTTCTTGGCGGCTCCCATTCACCACCATTTCGAAGCCTTGGGATGGCCGGAAAGCAAAGTGACGATGCGCGCTTGGATTTTCACGGCCGTGACAGCGCTTATCGGAGTGATCGTGGGAATTTTGGGAGGCGGGAAAATAAGGTTTTAGCTTTACGAAATACGAAATCAGCGAAATACGAAAAACAAAATTAAAAATAACAATATAGCAATGTGAAATGCAAAAATTTATGATGAATATAAAAAAAATACAAGATGTTGATGTGGCAGGGAAAAGAGTTATTTTTCGGGTTGGTTTTGATGTTTCGGTCAGGGACGGACACGTGGAAGAAACATTTAAGATTATCACAGTTAAGGCAACCCTGGATTATCTTATAAATAAAGGCGCTAAGGTAGCGCTTATGACTTGGCTTGGGCGTCCTGGCGGGAAAAAAGATCTGAGATTCTCCTTGAATATCATAAAAGATGACATAGAAAAAATATTGGGTTATAAAATAGAATTTGTTCCGGATTGTGTCGGTGAAGAAGTTGCGTCGGTAATGGAAAATTTAGAAAACGGAGAGGTGGCTTTGCTTGAGAATGTCAGGTTCTATCCAGGAGAAGGAGATGTCGAAACGGGGAAAGAATTTGAAGAAGATTTTGCTAGAGATTTGGCGAAGGGGTTCGATTTATTTGTTAGCGATTCTTTCAGCCAGGCACATCGAAACCAAGCTTCTATCACTGGAATTCCAAAGTTTATCCCGAGTTACGCCGGATTTTTGATGCAAAAAGAAGTTGAAGAAATGGAAAAAATGAAAAACAATTTCGCGCGTCCAGCGGTAGCGATTATCGGCGGAGCCAAAATCGAAACTAAATTGCCGGTGATTAAGTTTTTTGAGGAAAAATATGATTATGTTTTGGTCGGCGGAAAAGTAGCCAATGAAGCTTTGGCGCAAGGAGTAAAGTTCAGTGGAAAAGTTATTTTACCGGTCGATTTTGTCGATGATAGACTAGACGTCGGTCCAAAGACTATTGAGAAATTCAAGGAAATAATATCTTCCGCCAAGACGATTGTTTGGAACGGTCCGACGGGAAAATTTGAAGAAGAAAAGTACGCGGTGAGCACCCGAGCGGTTTTGGCGGCAGTTTTGGCATCCGGCGCCTACACGGTAGTCGGCGGGGGAGAAACGCTGGAGGTTCTGGAGAAAAACAACGCGATGGACAAAATAGATTTTGTTTCCACTGGCGGCGGCGCGATGCTGGAATATTTGGGCGGCGGAGAAATGCCGGGGGTGGAAGCGCTTTGCTAAAATCAAAATGCGAAGATGAGAACTTTTTGGTCGGAGACATGGATAAAGCCGTTTTTTTATCATTGTTTTATTGTTACCAAGTATTAATATCGGAAACATTTTTCCAAAAAGTCCGCGGACAATCCGCTTGAATATTATTGGGGATAACTTTCTCTGAAACTCTCCCGTTCTTTGCCTTCCCGGAAGCTTTTTTTTATGGTACAATAACGCTAAAGCCATCAGCTAAACTTTTTTGGAAGTGGAGAAAAAAAAGATAAACAAAAAGAGTTTTAAAAAACCCATTGCCGGCATCTTCTTGGTAT
>MFSF01000042.1:373-27044 GCA_001784815.1 Candidatus Moranbacteria bacterium RIFOXYA12_FULL_44_15 | reverse complement strand
CTCGTGCTTGTCAGAGAAAAGGATGTCCCAGGAAATCCTGATTCAGGAAGTAATTTCTTGACATTCGCACTGCCAATCATTGTTTTGACCATCCTTCTCATCATTGTTGCCTATAAAAAAGGAGAAAAACCGTGTTGGCAATGGGGTAAGTCAAAGAAATAGAGTTCCTTTTTCTGATTCCTCCCACGAATCACGCTAATGAATAAAATCATAGTAAATTTAGCTTATATTAAGCTAAAAATTGACTATTGACAGAAAGTGCTACATAGAGTAGTATTATATACATAAAGTCTCCCGTGCCTGCTTCGGCAGTGTGCGGGATTTTGTTTTTTATGATACAATTTCCGCATATGGAAACTAAAAAAGAAAGAGTACAAATTTTCGTTGACGGTGGTAACTTTTACCATCTTGTTTTGAAAAAGTTGGGGATTAGCGAAAATGATTTTTCATTGGATGATTTTGCCAAATTTCTTGCCAATGGTAGGGATATTGTGAATATGGGTAAGCGTTTTTATGTTGGGACAGTAAGGGAGCAGGTAGGAAATCCAAGAAGCATAAAAGCCATGTCAAAACAAACTAAACATTTTACCACCCTAAAATCTACTGGCTGGGACATTAAAACCAGCAAGTTAAGGATGAGAACGGAGAGAATTAGAATTGACAGTAGGGTAGTGAATTATGAAGAGCTGAAAAGAAAAGGTGTGCATAAAATAGAGATTAGGACAACCAGAGAAAAAGGCATTGATGTGAAATTAGCTACAGATTTGGTTGTTGGTGCGGTTGACGATAGATATGATACAGCAATCATTGTTAGCTCCGACAGTGATTTGATACCAGCCATAGATTGGGTTAGGAAAAAGCGAAATAAAAAGATTGAATATATAGGATTTTCGATTATGGACAAAAAAGACGAAAGAAATAATACCAGACCCTTACAGACAATGATAGGGTACACTGATATTCAGAGAATACTGGCTGAGTCAGATATGAAAAAGTTTATTAAAGTTCAAGAGAAACTGATATAGTTTTGGCTAGATTTCCCATTCCCTCCCACGAATCACCTCCTTATCGATTGATAAAATAAGCGTGCTTGCTTGACAAAGGGGGGTATGTTAGTGTATTCTATGTGTAGATAATAACAGTATACTATTATTATATGTACACAAAAAGCACAATTTTGTCTCAAAAAGAGTCAGAATTACTAGAAAATTTAATAGCTAAAGTAGGCTTATTTGTTAATTTTGAGCAAATAGTTGAAGAATTAAGTTCTTTAATGAGTCGTCAGCAAAGCAGAAATTTAGTCAGTAAGCTCGTAAGAAACGGTTGGCTGGTGAGAATAAAGAAAGGAACTTATTACATAACCACGCTTGAATCAAGGGGGACTTTTAATATTTCTAATTTTATTATTTCCCAAGTTCTTTCCGTGGATTCATATATATCTTGCGAATCGGCCTTACAGCATTATGGGATGTTTGACCAACATCTCAAAACTGTTAAAAGTGTCTCATTAAAAAAAATATCCAAAAAAGAAATTCAAGGAACAACTTTTGAATTTATTACAACAGGCAAAGAAAATTTCTACGGCTGGAGCGAATTTAAAATGGATGGACGTCTGGTAAAGATTGCTACCATTGAAAAGGCTATTTTAGATATGTTAAATTTCAAGAGAACACTTAGTTCTATAGATTTAATATTAGAGAAACTGAAGGATTATCAGGGCAGCATCGATATCGATAGACTTAAGGAACTTAGCGAAAAACAATCAGTTGCCGTGCAACGAATTTTAGGATTTTTATCCGATAAGATTGGAGTTGATTCGAGTTATTTTTATAATTCAACAAAAGGAAAAACTAGCAATAGCCGTATGACCAAGGATAGTAAATTATTTAATGCCAAATGGCGTTTATATTATCATAATCACTTCGAATAAAATATGACAAACTTAGTTTCGCTTTCCAGAAGAGAGTTGGAAGTAATCAATCGACAGAATTTAAAATATCCCTTGGCTATTGCCGAGAAAGATTATTTTTTGGCAATTGTTTCTAAAATTACTTACGATTCACCACTTAGGGATAAGTTAGTTTTTAAAGGGGGAACAGCACTGCATCATTGCTATCTCAATCAAATGAGGTTTTCCGAGGATTTGGATTTTACTTCACTGGACAGAAATATAAAGCTGGAAGACGTGAAGAAAATATTTGAACCTTATGACTTCTTGGAAGTCAAAAAAGAATACATTTCCAATGCTACAATAAAATTAGAACGCTTAACTTATGCTGGACCGCTGGGTCAACCGAATTCGCTGAAATTGGAAATTGATTTTATTCAAAATGTAATTTTGCCAGCCAGGGACTTGGAATATAACAATATCTGGAAAGTGGATACAAAAGTAAAAGTGATGGATATTCGAGAAATAGTGGCTGAGAAGTTGCGGGCTACCAGCGACAGAGCGAGATATCGTGATTTTTACGATTTGTTTCAAATTTTCAAAAATCACAGGATAGATTTAAAAGAAGTAGCGAACCTTATTAAACAGAAAGAAGTTCGAAAGGAAATAAGCCAGAAATCAAGGTTGGCTAATTGGGCAATCGCCAAACAGGAGAAAAGTGGAGAATCACAGAGTATTTATTATTCCGAAGAAGTAGCAGACGATGAAATTGAAGAAATGCTTAAAAAAATAGACATTGGAACAATTGAAATCAGAAATGTTGTTTTTAACTAATTCGCAAACGGAGGATTTCTAGGGAGTAAAGCGTGTTTTCAATAAAGCAAAATTTACCGAAAATCCTGTTTCCTCCCACGAATCACCTCCTTTCTAGGGAGATATTGGTAATAATCCAGAGTATTACTCGCGAAGTCATATTCCGTCAAAAGAAGTGATGAGTAATATGGTTATTACCCGCTGGTCGACCTTTGGGGCAACTCAAGGGAACAGCAATGCCTAGTAGAGCTAACAGAATCTGTAGTAAGTTTTGTACAACTTACGGTAGACTCTTGGACTAATCGCAAAAGACTGTGATACTTTCTATAACAAGGACACCCTTCACTGGGTGTTTTTGTGTACCCTAAAAGCAGTATCTCCCTGGAAATGGTTCATTTCGTGGCAGAGATTTTCAGCAATTTTTGCTATTACCTCCGTTCCCCGCTGGAGTGGATAATTCGCCTTGACTATTGGATACATTTAGCTATAATTAGATATAGTTAACTTATATCTAATAACAATATGGAAAATAGACTTGCAAAAAGGGCTATATTAAACCAAGAAATACTCCAAAAGATAACCCAGATAGATGAGTTCAAGGGCTTGTGGAAAGGTAGTTTGAGGCTTAGTCCGCAAACATTGGGAAGGCTTAAAAGAAGCGTTCTTATTACCAGTACAGGTGCGTCTACTCGTATTGAAGGCTCAAAGATGTCTGATGACGAGGTGGCTAGACTCATCGCAGGACTAAAATCAACACCGCCCAAAGGAAGAGATGCGGAAGAAGTGGCTGGATATGCTGATTTGCTGGGGAGAATCTTTGATAATTGGAAAACCTTCAAAATTACTGAAGGACAGATTTTGCATTTTCACAAAATACTTCTTAATTTTTCTCAAAAGGATAGTTCACACAAGGGTAAATACAAGACGACTGACAATAAGGTGGTTATGAGAATGGAAGATGGGAAAGAGGTCGTCATTTTTGAACCAACTAAGTCATATCTCACCAAGAAAGAAATGGACGATGTTTTATTTTGGCTGACCGAAGAAATGGAAAAGAAAGAAACTCATCCGCTTATTCTCATTGCTAATTTTATCTTTGAATTTTTAGCTATCCATCCTTTTCGTGATGGAAACGGAAGGTTATCAAGAGCATTAACGACGCTGTTGCTTCTTAAAACTGGCTACACCTATGTTCCTTATGTTTCGCTGGATGAAATTATTGAGGAAAGGAAGATTGAATATTATCTGGCTCTAAGAAAAACCCAGTCCAAGCATAAAACGAAAAATGAGAACATTGCTTTGTGGCTGAATTTCTTGCTGGACGCACTTCTAGAACAAATCAAAAGAGCCAAGGGGATTATGGAAGAAGACCAGCCAGAAAAACTGCTCTCGGAAAAACAACTGACAATTTACCAGCTATTTCAAGCTGAAACGTTAAGCGTTTCTGAGATTGATAAATTACTCAACAAATCAATTCCGATGGCGACTATTAAACAGGCATTGTCCCGCTTGGTTGATTTGAAGTTGGTTGAAAGAATAGGAGTAACAAGAGGTGCTAGATACAAGAAAATATAGCTATATCCTCGTTTCCTCCCACGAATCACATTCCCTAAGCGCTTTTTCAAAGTGAAGGGGTAAACTTTCTAGGGAGGATTCCACAGCTGATCGAGAGTATCTTACATGACAGGCATATTGAGTCAAATCAAGCTCGGATCCAGAAACAATTTCAAATGTTCCGGGCGGGTGTTGCGCAATCGCGTTACGAAGCGGAGCTAATATTAAAGGAAGCGATAGTATTGCCGATTTAGATAAGGCGGGGGAAGCCGTGCGTTTGACAGAAACCCTAACTTAATATAAACTGTGTAAGTAACGATTTTATGAGGAATAATCCGGTTATTCCCTATTTTTATGTTAACTATACGATTTGCCAGAGTGGGAAAAAAGAATAAGGCGCAGTTCAAGATCGCGCTTCAGGAACACGCAGTGGCGCCGGGGGGACGGCACGTGGAAATTTTGGGATCATACGATCCTCATTCCAAAAATGCGGTATTGAAAGAAGATAGAATCAAGTATTGGCTGGAAAAAGGCGCCCAAGCTTCCGATACGGTGTATAATCTGCTTGCTTCCAAGGGGATAATTTCCAGCAAAAAACGCGCGGTTAAAATTCCTGCCAAGAAAGCGGAAGAAACGCCGGCTGAAACTCCGAAAGCCGAAGTGAAAGCGGAAGAAAAACCGATTGAAGAAGCGAAAGTCGAAGAAAAAAAGGTTGAGGAGGTGAAGAAAGAGGAAGCTCCGACAGAAGAAAAACCGATCGAAGAGAAATAAACCAGAAGTCAGGAAATTTAAAATAGTAAAATTATTTTCCGCAGACAACGAGCAGTATGCAAATACGCAAGTCTCGTCGAGGATAATGCTTGAAGTCTTTATATGATTTTAGCATAGTCTTTGGGGTCGACTGCGGGAAACACGCAGTTTTAATTTTACAAATTATTACGAATAGAAGCGAATGAAATTACGAATAATATTCGTAAAAAATTCGCCAACATTCGTAATTTCATTGGCATTATGCAGACGAAACAACAGAAAAAAGAATTGGTGAAGGATCTGGCTGGGAAATTGAAAGCGTCCAAGGCCGTGGTCTTTTCCGACTTCAAGGGTCTTTCAGTAAAAGCTATGACATCCCTCCGGCAGGAGCTTCGCGAAAAAGGGATTGACTTTAAGGTGTTGAAAAAGACTTTGATTAACGTCGCTCTTCGGGAGTCCAAGATTGATTTCGACGCCAAGAAAATGGAAGGACAGATCGCGGTGGCAACTTCCGATAAAGACGAAGTGGAAGCGGCCAAAATTATCGCCAAAGCTGCCAAGACCAATCAGAATATCAAGATAACCGGCGGACTCTTGGGCGACAAAGCTCTGACTGGTGAAGAAGTTTTGGAACTGTCCAAGCTTCCCGGAAAAGAAGAACTTCTGGCCAAGCTGGTCGGTACGTTGAATGCTCCAATTTCGGGATTTGCGCGGGTACTTTCCGGAAACTTGAGAGGCTTGGTGCAGGTTTTGGGTGCGATAAGTGAGTCAAAATCGAAAGGGTAAATTTTATTTAAATTATTTATTACTTATCTTTACTAATTACTAATTAAATACGAATGTACTAATGCATGGTTGAATGTTTATTCGTATATTCGTACCAAATTAGTAATTCGTAAAGACTAACATTATGACTGAAGAAAAAGCGGAAAAAAAGGAAAAAGAAGCGGTGGAAGTTCCGGAGAAGTTCAAAAAGCTTGTCGAAGAAATCGAGAAGATGAGCGTTTTGGAATTGTCGGAACTGGTGAAAGTATTGGAAGATAAATTCGGCGTGAGCGCGGCTGCCCCCATGATGATGGGCGCGATGCCGGCGGCCGGCGCGGGGGAAGCCGCGGTCGTGGAAGAGAAGAGCGAATTTGACGTGGAAGTGACCGCTTCTGGCGCTTCTAAAATCAGCGTAATCAAAGTTGTTCGTGAAATTACCGGACTGGGACTTAAGGACGCCAAAGACTTGGTGGATGCCGCTCCTAAGGTGATCAAGGAGGGCGTGGCTAAAGCGGAGGCGGAAGGAATGAAGAAAAAGCTGGAAGAAGCCGGCGCGACCGCGACTTTGAAATAATAGCTGGGAATAGTTTTTTCAAAAACCCCGCCGCGAGGCGGGGTTTTTACTTTGACAAGTTGGTAAAAAGCTGAACTTTAGAGAGATGTTTCTTTAGCTCGGCAAAAAGTTTAGCTTTAGGGGCTGGACGGCCGGTTCCCAGAACTTAGCTCTTTACGGACAATCGAGAAGCAAAAGCGTAAGTCCTATTTGGAATATTTTTCGAAAATTTGGGTATGAACTTATATGAAGAAAGTTTGGCTGTATTTCATAAGCTTTATTATAATCGCTTTGGCCGTAGCGGAGCTTTTCGCTTATCGAAAAAGCGTCATTAGCTCGAGAAACAATTTTCAAAAGCAAACGGTTTTGGGGATTTCCGACGGCAATCCCGGCGACGGCAGTTTTTCTTTCGCTGTAATCGGGGACACGCAACGGTTCAACGCCGGAAATCCCGGCGGAGCTTTCCAGTCGGCCGTGAGGGAAATTTCGAAAGCGAATCCCGGCGTCGTTATGACGGTGGGGGATTTGGTTTCAAGTTGCGACGGGAGCTTGAGATGCGAGAAAAAGTTTTCCGATTGGCTGGGAATTCTAGGATCATTGACTTCCCGGACGTACCCGGTTATGGGCAACCATGATCGGACAAGCGGGAAAAAGTCGGATACTGTTTGGCAGAAGGCTTTTGAACTCCCGAAAAACGGACCGGAAGGCTTCAGCGAATCAGTGTATTCTTTTGATTATGAAAACTCTCATTTTGCGGTCTTGAACTCGGAAAAACCCAAAGAACATATAGTCAACCAGGTTCAGCGCGACTGGCTGGAGCGGGATTTGTCCGGCAATAACCAGGAAAATATTTTTATATTCTTCCATGAGCCGGCGTATCCCGTCAGCTCCAAAGAGGAAGAAAGCTTGGACGCGGAAGGGGCCGAGCGGGACGCCCTTTGGGAAATTTTTAAAAAGCATAAAGTCACGGCGGTGTTCAACGGCCACGAACATATTGCCAGCCGCCGGCAAGCGGATGGAATTTACCAATTCGTAATCGGCAATACCGATTCGTTCGATCATGATCTTCCTGAAACCGAAGCGGTCGAATACGCTTACCAAGGCAAACATTTCGCGATGATAAAGGTGGAAGGAAAAAATATCACAGTGGAAATTTATTCGGTAAACGGAAATCTTTTGGATACATTCAAGCTGCCGGAAGTTTGAAGATAAAATAGAAAGCGAGGTGAAGTTATTATGGATAAAGTAGTACATTTTGAGATTCCAGCGGATGACGTGGAACGGGCCAAGAAATTTTACGGCTCGATTTTCGGTTGGAAACTGGAAGATTTTCCCATGGAGGGCGGAGAGGTCTATACCATGGCCACGACGGTGGAAGTGGATGAGAAACATATGCCCAAAGCTTCGGGAGCGATTAACGGCGGCATAATGAAACGCGGCAAGGAGGTGTCTTCGCCCGTGATCGCCATTAACGTTGATTCTATTGACGAGAGTGTGAAAAAAGTCGAAGAGGCGGGCGGGAAAACGGTGATGCCGAAGATGCCGGTCAAAGACATGGGTTATTACGCTTACGTCACCGACTCCGAAGGCAACGTGATCGGGCTTTGGGAGAATATGAAAAAGATGTGATTTTTTTCTTTCAACCGCGCGGACAGCAACGCACCGGGTGATATACTAAGGTGCGTTGCTTGTGTTTTGCCGTTTTTTATCCCAGGCTGTAAAGGGAAGTTATTGTTTTCAAAAACCAAGGGATGGCTATGATGAGCCCGACGATGGGCAGGAGGAAAATGGCAATGTTGAAGACAAACGTCCAGAGAATATACTTCCGGGTTTTTTCGACGGACTTATAAATCGCGTCGATTTTCTTGTCCTGCTCGTCGATTTTTTGCAAGATATCTTGTTCCATTTTTTTTATTTTGGATTACATCTGCATTATAGCAGAGAAAGGGGTTTCGGAGAATTGAAAGGCTATTTCGAATGAAATTGAGAAGTTGTAAAAAAAACCTATTTTGCTATAATGAAGTCAATGAAATTTCCCAGAACAAAAAAACTTCTATTCGCGAATAACAAAGGCGGAGTTGGTAAGACTACGCTGGCTTTTAATTGCGCGGTATCTTTTGCCAAGCAAGGATACAAGACGGTGTTGGTTGATCTTGATCCGCAATGCAATCTTTCACGTTTGGCGTTTGGCGATAACCGTTTTGAAAAAAACTTGTTTTCTTCAACAGAAAAAGACATTCATGATGTTTTGAAGGGGGTTGTTGAGGGCGGCTCGGATGTTGACTGGAGTGTTCCATTTATCCCGGTGCCGAATAGTACGGGAAATCTTTCTCTCTTGAAAGGAAGTGTTAGTCTGTCTCTTTATGAAAACATATTAGTTACCGCGTACGGACAAGCGGCTGCCGGGGTGCAACTGGGTTATTTCCAGACTAGCGCCATAGATAGATTCTTGCGCGAAAGAGGAATGAAAGATGAAGTGGATATTTTTGTGATTGATACTTCTCCCAGCTTGTCTCTTCTTAATCAGATTATTTTTCTTGGCGCGGATTATTTCGCGGTGCCGATGATGCCGGATGCGTTCAGCGTGCAGGGCATAGAAAACTTGGGAACTGTTTTCGAAAAATGGAAGCAGAACTGGAAAGTGACCGGCAAGGCCCTTTCCGGCGATACCGAAAGCAAGTTCGTGCTTTCGGGGGATGGGCTTTTTATCGGCTTTATCGTAAACTCATATAATGTTTACGGACGCCAACCGATCAAAGACCACAGACATTGGATGGAAGAAATTCCAGGCAAAGTGAAAAAATATCTTTCTGAAAAACATGGCCGAAACGGATTGGTTGAAAAAAGTTGGGCAAGTCCTCTCGCGGAAATCCAGGACTATGGCAGAATTCCGGCGAAATGCCAGGAAGTCGGCGTGACCATTTTCGATCTTGACCCCGGTCTCGTGGAGGAAATCCACCTCGGAACGAAAGAAAATATTGAAAAGTCAAAGGAAGAATTTCAAATGCTCTCGGAAAAGATTTTGAAAATATTGGCTGAATACTAGAAATAGAATATGTGAAATTAGCAAAAAACGCCCCGCGCTTCGAAAGAAGCCGCGGGGCATTATTTTTTTCAGGAAATTTTATTACGTAACAATGTAAGTAATTAATTACTTACATGAATTTGTTGCCCGGGCAGGATTCGAACCTGCGAATGGTGGATCCAAAATCCACTGCCTTACCGCTTGGCGACCGGGCATTATTTATATCTTGAAATTTTCAAAAATCCCTTGTGACCAACCTCGTATAATCCTGTTTAGGTCAGTGCTTCTGCGGATATCAACTCTTAAAAGTCCATGATAATTGTCTTGGGTGTTCCTTCTCCTGCTTTTTGGATTGTGTTTTTTAAGATATGTCCAGGAAATTTTTCCATTGACCGTCTTTTCCCAAAAAATCCTTGCTCTTTTTGTGTTAGATGTTTCGTGTATATATAACGAATAAACAAAGTCATCGGATTTACATCTATTAATTTCTTTCGCCCAGCGAATAAACAGCTTAATCATATCAGGATCAGAATTGCCGAAAGATACTCTTTGGGAAACATTGTGAGCTTTTTGCTTGCTACCCTCAGCCCAGTAAAGAATTATTCCTATGAGCCAAAGCTCTCTTTTCGATATCTTGCCAATTTCTTGTTTCGCCGCGCCAACAAGGAGCGTTTCTCGTGAAATTCTGGATTGTCTGCAAGCCTCCTGCGCTTTTTGTTGTGCCAATTTTCTTTTGAGGGTCAATTTTTGCTTCTGTGGCTTTGCAATGCCAATATTTTTCAACCAAACCGAAAGCGTAGACTTGGCTACTGGAACTTCTCGGAGAATCTCATTGTAAGACAGTCCTTTTTTTCGGAGTGAAATGGCTCTAGTTTTTTCCTTATCTTTTTTTATCATAAAAACTACAGTTATTATAAATAGATTATATAACTGTAGTTCGAATATGTCAAAATTACTCTGTCACGACTTTTCCGCCCATTATCTCCATTGCGCTGTCCAGGAGGGAGTTTTGCTCGCCGGGTTTTTCTTTGGCGGCGGTTTCCTTGGGGCTTTTGGGAGCAATGGATTTGTCGATGATAATCTCGAGGAAAATTTTCAATCCTAGAATTTTACCAAAAATATCTTCAATTGTCAATTTATTTTTCGGGTCATTCAAACGTTCTTTGTAAAAGTCATACGGCGTGGCGACGGTAATTTTTGAACCTTCCGCGCCGGCAACTCGGCAGTTGGAAAGCAGGGCGGAAAGGGAATGATTGAAAGGCTTGATTTCGATTAGAAGTTTATTCCAGCTTTGTCTGACATTATCCAAATCGATACCCATTTCAGTTTTAGCAGGCTTATTGCTATTTTGTAATTGGTAACCGGTAACTGGTAATTCGGGGTCGGCTTCGGCTGGTGTTATTGGTTGTGATGGTGTGTTTTTTACGGAAGTTTCCGCGGAAACGTGTGGCTCGGACGGGACGCTTAAATCTGTCCGGCTTATGTTTTGTGTTTCCTGCCTGCCGGCAGGCACGGCATGTTTCATGTCTCGTGATATTTCCGGAAGCGTTCGGGTGGCTTTGATGATGGCGATTTCCAAAGGAAGCCGGGGAAGAATAGAAGAAGAAATTTTTGTCTGGGCGTCCGCGAATAAATTGATGGCTAAAATTATTTCCGCCAGCTCGGCTTTTCGGGCAATGACCAGCATTTGCTGGGCTTGTTCGCCGGTCATTTCATAGGAAAAATGTTTCTTTAAATTTTCGTCAATTTTGACTAGCATCAGTTGCCGGAGATAGTTGATGAGGGATTTGGTAAAAACGGAGAGATCGTAGCCGTTTTCCAGGATTTCATTGACGCGGGAGATGGCCGGAGTAGTTTTTTTGTCCAGTATAAAATCGGCTATTTCGGCGGCAAACTTACGGTCGGCCGTTCCCAGGATTTCTTCTGTTTCAGAAACAGTGATGCTTTTGTCTTCCAGCGACATAATCTGTCCAAGGAGCGATTCGGCGTCGCGCATTCCTCCCTCGGCGGCGATAGCGATCATTTCCAAAGCCTCTTTTTCGATTTTAACTTTTTCCGCTTTGGCGATCAGTTCTAATTTTTCAATAATGTTTTTGAGCGGAAGCCGGGAAAAATCAAAACGCTGGCAGCGGGAAAGTATCGTTTCGGGAACTTTGTGGATTTCAGTTGTTGCCAGGATGAAAATGATATGAGCGGGCGGTTCTTCCAGGGTTTTGAGCAGAGCGTTGAAAGCGCCGGTTGAAAGCATATGGACTTCATCGATAATGTACACTTTGTACTTGAGAAGCGTCGGCGGAAGCGCCACGGTTTGGCGCAGTTCCCGGATATTGTCCACGCCGGTATTGGACGCGGCGTCAATTTCAATTATGTCCAGGGTTTGGTTGCCGTTTATATGTTTGCAAGCGACGCATTCTTCACAACTGATGGCATTGTTCGGTTTTTCGCAATTTACGGCCTTGGCCAAAATGCGGGCAATGGAAGTTTTTCCCGTGCCGCGCGGTCCGGTGAAAAGATAAGCCTGTCCGAGGCGGTTGTTTTGGATGGCATTAGACAAAGTCCGGACGACATGCGCTTGCCCGATGACTTCATCAAAATTTTTCGGGCGATATTTTCGGTAGAGAGTGGTTGACATAATTTAATTATACTCCAAATCAAAAACGAGGGAAACCCCGTTTTCTGCTAATATTTCCTTGAAACAGACTTTATTTTTTGAATACGATGAATTTGTACCCCAGAAAATTCCAGACGAGACCGATGGCTGTGCCGGCCAGGGCGCCGATGTTGCCCCAGAGTTGGCTGGTCAGGAAAGCGGCATCAACCGTCGGTTTGACATAAGTTACTACGGCGGTCGCGACGGAGATGTTGATGATGGCTCCCACGATGCTGACCGTGAGGAATTGGGTGAACTTTTTCGCCCGGTCTTCTTCGGAAACGTCATTGAATGTCCAGCGCTTGTTGAGGTTGTAACTTAGAACCACGGCTGTAGTGAAAGAAACAGCCTTAAAAAAGGAATAATAAATTCCTTCCGAAAGTCCGCTGGAAAACATCAGGATATTGAGAACGCCCAGATCAACCAGGGTGTTCATCGCGCCGATAAGCACGAACTTGGCGAATTGCTCGACAACAGGAAAACGGGCCAAAATGTTTTGGTACATATTTTGTTTTTAATATTTTATTTAAATATCATCTCGGGAATTGTTTTCGGAGTCCCCTAGTTCGCGTTTAAGTTCTTCCAAGTCCGGCGCCCACTCGTCCAGGATAGAGCGCGAGTTTTTCTTGTCGGCTTCGGTCTTTTTTTCTTCCGCCGTAAGTTTCATTTTCGGCGGCGCTTTGTCTTCTATGATGTCGTCGATATCCCTTGGCGCGGAACCTCTCAGTGAAACGTCGCGTCCTTTTTGCAAAACATTTTCGATCGATCCCCAGTCTGAATCAATGTCGCGCGAAATCACTAATGTTACTTCATCGCCCGGCTCGACTTTGAAATAGGTGATGGAGGCCAGGAGCACTTTGTAAGCCCGGCCGTCGGCGGCGACAAAATAATTACCGTCGGCGTCCTGGCTGACGGTTCCGATAACTCTTTTTCTTTCCACCGGGCCGATTTGTTTATATATGAACGATCCTTCCGCGGTAATAGTGAGTTTGAGCATATCACCCTCGACCAGCTTCGATTTTGAAGCGTAATTGGCCGGGACGGGATATTGCTTGCCGTCGCTTCCGATCATAATTTGCCCGTCAAAAGTGCCTTCGATAATCCTTCCATCTCCCGCGTCTTCTTCTAAAGATTTTCTTTTGCGGCCGACTTTTTTCTTGCCCTCGAGTTGCAAAAGCATCGCCTTGGCTCCCTGCAAGGTTTTTTCGGCATTATAAATCATATCACGAAGCGTCCGGATTTTTTCTTCGCTTTTATTTTCTTTTTCTTCCATTATTTTTTTCCGCTGATTTTGCTGCTTGCGCTATATATAGGATACGTAGATCCTGGTATTAGTTTTCAAGCAATTTAGCAGACCCTTTGTTTTTATGTTTATATTACACTTGAATTATACAATTACATCAGCGGTAGCGCAACTGTGGATAAGCGTCGTTGAAATATCGCCCAAAACGTTGTGTAATAGAAACATACAGGACTTACGCGTTTGCCTTGAATTCTGAATCAGTACCGTTTGCCATTAAGTCAGCCCCAGTATATGCATTATGATTTCAGCCTATAGCTCAGTGAATTGTCCATAATTCTGCGGCAAACGCGTAAGTCCTATTATAAAATTAATAAAATTAAAAAAGATGTATGTGAAGAAAGACTATTCGAAGCTGGTCGGGATGGAGGGTTTTAGTGAAAAGGCGTTGACGGCGCATTTCGCCCTCTATGAGGGTTATGTGAAAAACACCAACCGAATTTTGGAAGAGCTGGGGGAATATAAATCCGATACGATCCAGTATGCCGAGTTGAAAAGAAGGCTGGGCTGGGAATTCGATGGGATGCGTTTGCACGAATATTATTTTAGTGCTTTGGGCGGAAACGGGGAAATTTCCCAAGACGGCGCGCTCTATAAAATGCTAGCCGAGCAATTCGGGAGTTTTGAAAATTGGAAAGCCGATTTCGTTGCCACCGCCAAGATGCGGGGCATCGGCTGGTCGGCGCTGTATCAGGACGTTGAAAGCGGAAAGCTGATAAACTTTTGGATCAACGAACACAATGAAGGCCATCCGGCGGGCGCCAATTTGATTTTAAATCTGGATGTTTTTGAGCACGCCTATATATTCGATTATGGAACAGACCGGAGCGGTTACATCGATGCTTATATGAAAAATCTGGATTGGGTGGCGGTGGAAAAAAGGTTGAAATGAATCCTGATCTCGTATGTATAATTCTAGGGTAGATGGCCAATCACACGCTTTTAAACCAAGTAATAGCGTCCGGCCATCTTCCTTTTTTGACACGCGCCGATTTCCGTGCTAAGCTGGAAAGCAGTTTAAATGTACGCGATTCTGCTAAAGAACCCGGCAGAATCTTTTGTTTTTCTCTACGAATTACGAATTTTTTACGAATATACTAATTTACGAATGCTTTTATGCCGACAGTTGTTTTATTTGAAAAAATTAGTATATTTGTATTTGATTAGTAATTAGTAAAGAATTTCATGGATATTAGAAATATCGCCATTATCGCGCACGTCGATCATGGCAAAACAACAATAACGGACGCGATTTTGCGCCAGACCGGAATGGTGACGGACGAGTCTGTCAGTATGGATTCCAACGCCCTCGAAAAAGAGCGGGGTATTACGATTTATTCCAAAAATACCAGCATATTTTATAAAGATACCAAAATCAATATCGTGGATACTCCCGGGCACAGTGATTTCGGCTCGGAAGTGGAACGGGTGTTGCGCTCGATTGACAGCGTGCTCTTGGTGGTGGACGCCCAGGAAGGTCCGATGCCGCAAACGAGATTTGTACTCAAGAAATCGCTGGAACTGGGATTGAAGCCGATTGTGGTGCTCAATAAAATCGACAAGCCGGCGGCGGACCCGGATATGGCTCAGGAAAAAGTTTTTGAATTATTTTTGGATTTGGGAGCGACGGATGAGCAGCTGGACTTTACGGTGGTGTACGCTATCGGAAAACAGGGGATCGCTAAACTGCATCTGGACGATGATTCAAAGGATCTTACCCCGCTTCTGGATACGATTTTGGAAAAGGTAAGTCCGGCCGAAGGAGACGCCAGCGCCCAGCTGTTGGCTCAGCCTTTCAATTTGGGTTATGACAACTTTTTGGGGCGCTTGGCGGTGGCGCGAATTTATGGCGGGACAATCAAGATGGGACAAAGCTTGACGGTTAAAAAAATGGACGGAAAAAATGAAACGGGAAAAGTTACCAAGCTCTATACTTTTGAAGGGACTAATCGCAAAGAAGTGGCGGAAGCCCGGGCGGGCGATATCGCGATGATTGCCGGTTTTCCCAATATTGAAATCGGAGAAACTATTTGCGAAGATCCGTCGCAAACCGCTTTGCCGGCTATTTCCATTGATGAACCGACCATCGCACTGCGCTTTTTGGTGAATGATTCGCCGTTTGCCGGGCAGGAAGGAAAATTCGTGACCGGAAAACAAATCCGCGAGCGCTTGGAAAAGGAATTGGAAATAAACGTAGGATTAAAAATAGATTTTTCTTCGGCGGAGTATTTTTCTGTTTCCGGACGGGGCGAATTGCATATCGCCATACTCTTGGAAAATATGCGTCGCGAAGGCTATGAGGCGCAAGTTTCCCAGCCACAAGTGATTATAAAAGAGATTGATGGCGTCAAAAGCGAGCCGTTTGAAGAAGTGACGATCGACGTGCCGAGCGATATGTCCGGCGCGATCATTGAAGCGATGGGAACACGCAAGGGCATTATGTCCAATATGGAAATGCACGGCAGCCAGACCCGGATGATTTTTGAAGCGCCGACGCGTGGAATTTTGGGCTACCGCGGCCAGTTTGTGGTAGACACGAAAGGAGAGGGGATTTTATGTTCCCGCGTGATCGGATTCCGTCCGTACGTCGGTGAAATCAAAAGAAAAGATGTCGGTTCGATGGTTTCCATGGCGAGCGGGAAAGCGTTGGGGTTTTCTTTGGCCAATCTCCAAGAACGCGGTGTGCTCTATATTGGTGCCGGCACGGAAGTGTATGAAGGGATGGTCATTGGCAATGTCGCCAAGGGCAACGAGATGGCAGTCAATCCCATTAAAGGAAAACAAATGAGTAATATGCGTTCCAGCGGCGCCGACGAAGCCATCCGCCTTGTTCCGCCGATGATTATTTCCATCGAACGCGGCTTGGAAGTTATAAATGAAGACGAATACTTGGAAGTAACACCCAAGTCTGTGCGCCTCCGCAAGCAATTCTTGTCTGAAAATGAAAGAGTCAAAGCAGGGAGAAAGAAATGAATATAAGGAAGTCGCTGAAGGATGTTATTTTCGAGGTTTATAACTCGCAGGCTGCAAATATACCCAAAACTTTCGCCCCCGATCAACGGCGGATAAGCCAAAGTTTTGGACATTTGCAGCCTGCTCAAACAGGATAAACCTCGAAAATAACATTCTTCAGCTACTTGATAAAAGTATGAAGCGGAGCCGACTTCCGACCCTTGACCGAGCGGTTTTTTGTTGGTATGATAAACGAACGTTTTAAAAAGTAAAAAAGTTGATATTATGTCCGAAATATTTCAAAAAAATAAAGGAAAAGCGGTGGTTTCGGCGCTTATTTTGATAGTCGTCGTACTTTTTGCTGTTTCCCAAAAAGACAAAACCGAAGCTCAGGGGGAAGCGGCGGCGGAGAAAAAAACGGTTTCGGTTGGTGTGAAGAAAGTTGGCGATTTGAAATCGGTTAACGGTCGGATAAGATATCCCGCCACAGTCGCGGGAGACCAGGAAGTTAAAGTAACCGCTTCTGTTGGCGGAACAGCTACGGCGGTCAGTTTTGATCTGGGCGACCAGGTGGGGGCGGGAAGAGTGTTGGTAAAAATAGATGATCAAAATAATTCAACCGGAGAAAACGGATTTAACAGCGGTCAGATTCAGCAATTGGAAAAAGCCGTGGAGATAGCCGACGAATCATACGACCTGGCCAAGGACAATTATAAAGAAAACAAAAACGACGCGACCAAGTCAGCCAAAGATATCGCCAAACTCCAGTTGGAAAACGCGAGAATCAATCTCGAAAGCGCGGTGAGCGGCAGGCTTGTCAAGTCTCCAATTTCCGGAACCGTAATCAGCCGAGGAGTGTCAACGGGGGACTCCGTTGCGGCCGGCCAGCTTTTGGCGACAATTTCCAAAACTAACAAAATGAAAATCCAGTTTTTTTTGGATAAGGAAGAATTGAAAAATGTCAGTCTCGGATCAACGGTAACGGTCGATAACGGCGGAAAAGAAATTGCCGTCAAAGTCATAAATGTCTCTACGACTGCCGACGCGGTTACTCGCAGGTTTTTGGTGGAAGCTTTGCCATCGGCAAATAATGATTTTTTCATTGGAACGGTGGTCAGTGTTTCAGTTGACACCAAAAAAACAACCAATGGCAACAATTCTTTGATTTTGCCTCTCTCGACTTTGACCATCGGGCAAAACGAAACTTATCTTTTTACAGCGGAGGAAGGAAAGGCGAAAAAAGTCTCGGTGGAAATTTTGAAAATTTCCGGAGAAACGGCGGAAGTTTCCGCCGAATTGCCTCCCGACGCTTTGGTGATTGTGGAGGGGAATAAACTTGTTCAAGAAGGGGAAGGAATAGAGATAAAATAATTTTTAGATGTCCAATCAAGACCACAAGTCCTCGGACTATCAATACTTGGAAAAACTAAAATTCCGCCCTGAACTGCGGAATAGTTTTTTGAATTTCTTCGTGACCAATTTCCGGGTGGTTTTGCTTTTAATTATGCTGCTTACGGCTCTCGGCGTTTATTCCTATATCGAACTGCCGGTGGAATCCGACCCGGAAGTGAAAATCCCCATCGCGGTAGTGACGACGGTTTTTCCGGGAGCGTCCAGCGCGGATATGGAAGAGCTGGTGACTAAAAAAGTGGAAACGGAAATCGCGGGGCTAAAAGACATCGACCGGATCACTTCCAGTTCCTCCAATTCCATTTCCTCTGTCACGGTGGAATTCAACGCTGACGCGGATTTGGACGACAGTATCCGGCGTCTTCGCGACGCGGCTAATAATGTCAAAGACGATTTGCCAGACGACGCTAACGACCCGCTGGTTAATGAAATATCGGTCGACGATACGCCGATTTTTTCCGTGTCTATCGCCGGGCCTTACGACGGATTTGTTTTGCGTGAGTTTGCCGAAGACGCCCAGGAGGAACTGGAAAAAATTCCCGGCGTGAGGGAAGTGCGCGTATCGGGAGGGGACGAACGGGAATTGGAAATTGCTTATGATCCGGAGAAACTAACCTTTTACGGTATCACTCCTTTGGAGATAAACCAAATAGTGGCGGCGGCCAATTCGCAAATTCCCGGGGGAAACTTTGAAGGAGAAAAATATAATTATTCCGTCCGCACCGACTCCCGTTTTTTTGACGCCGCGTCTTTGGGGGATATCCCCGTGCTTCACGGCGACAATAGCGCGGTGGTTTATTTGAAAGACCTGGCCGCGGTCCGCGACCAGGCGATCAAACGCACCGTCTATTCGCGGTTTTCCCGCTCGGGCGCCGAGAGTGAAAATAGTGTCAGCATTGATATCATCAAAAAAACTGGGGGATCAATCATTGATACGGCCGATGCGGCTGAGAAAAAACTGGATGAGATGATCGAGAGCGCGCCGTCAGGGATGACCTATGACATTACCATCGATACCGCCAACGAAATCCGAAAAAACTTCGACCAATTGACCCATGATTTTCTTCTGACCATAATTTTGGTATTTGGCATTTTGCTGCTTATCGTGGGACTAAAAGAAGCGCTGGTGGCCAGTCTCGCTATCCCTCTGGTTTTTTTCGCCACTTTTGGCGTGATGCTTTATACCGGTATCAGCCTCAACTTCTTGTCGATGATTTCCTTGATTTTGGCTCTTGGGCTTCTGGTGGATGACGCCATCGTGGTGGTTAGCGCCACCAAGCAATATCTTCGCACGGGAAAATTCACGCCGGAAGAAGCGGTGCTGCTCGTTCTCAATGATTTCAAGGTAGTGCTTCTCACGACCACTCTAGCGACGATGTGGGCGTTTTTGCCTCTGCTTTTTTCCAGCGGAATTATGGGGGAATATATCCGTTCCATCCCGATTACGGTTTCGGTGACGCTCGCCGCTTCTCTAGTCATTGCTCTTATCATCAATCATCCGCTGGCGGCGGTTTTGGAGCGAGTGCGTTTGACCCGGAGAACCTTTTTTCTTTATTTGCTTTTAATTATCATCGGCGGAGCAGGCGGATTTTATGCCGGTAATAATTTTGTCCGGGGAACATTGCTGGCATTGTCCGCGCTGGCGACCTATTGGATGTTGGATTGGTATTTCCGCGAAGGCAAGGCCAAACTCAAAAACAATGAAGAGTTGATGGCGCGGGAGTGGAAAGACGACGAGTTGATTAAAAATAAATTAAAAGTTCAGGGCGATCACGAAAACGCGACTCTCGGCAGCCGCCTGGTGCACGGGATCATCCATTTTGACCGGGTGATACCGGTTTATGAAAAATATTTGCGGCGCGTCCTCGCCACCAGAAAAAGCCGGGTAATGACTTTGATTTTCATAACCGTTCTTTTTCTAGGCGCTGTCGCTATGCCCATTACCGGCGCGGTAAAGAGCGAATTTTTTCCGGTGACCGATTCAACTTTGATTTTCATAAACATCGAAGCGCCGGCAGGTTTGAAGCTGGATGAAACTTCCAGAATTGTTTCCGTAGTGGAAGAAAAATTATTAAAATATCCGGAGATTGTCAATTTTTCCACCGTGGTCGGATCAGGGGGGTTTAGCGGCACGTTGGTGAATAGTTCCGCCAGTCCTTTCAATCAGGCTCAGATAACCGTGAAACTTCAGGAAGAAGACGATCGGGCGACTAAATCCTATGACTTGGCGGAAGAAATTCGGTATGACGTGACCCAAGTCCAAGGCGCGACCGTTTCCGTCGAGTCTCTTTCCGGCGGTCCGCCAGCCGGCAGCGCTTTTGAAGCCCGGATTTTGGGCGAAGACCTGACTGTTTTGGATAAAATTGCCCAGGATTTGAAACCGGTATTAAGTTCCATTCCAGGGGTGGTGGACGCGGATATCTCTCTCAAGAGTTCCCCGGCTGACTATACTTTTTCCTTGGATCATGCTCGCATGGAACTTTATGGTGTGAACGCTACCGAGGTTGGCGCGACTATCCGGATGGCTATTTCCGGAACGGAAGTGACGGAAGTTTTGCAAGATGGGGACGAAACAAAAGTGGTGGCCAGATTTGACGAAGATAAAATTCCGGACCTGATTTCGCTAGAAAATACCCAGATAAAAAACAACCAACGCCAGTCGATATTTTTGAAAGACGTGGCGACCGTGAAACTGGAGCCGTCAGTGGATAAAATTACCCGCGTCGATCAAAAGCGCGCCGTTTTGCTTTCGGCCGGAGTTTCCGGGAAAACCGCGCCCGGCGCCGTCGTTGCCGAGTTTCAGAAAAAAGTGAAAGATTACGCGATGCCCCAGGGGTATGAAATAGTTTACGGCGGAGAAAACGAGCAAAACACCGAATCGGTGCAATCGATCATGCGGGCGATGGTTATCGCTTTGCTCCTCATCATTTCCACTCTCGTCATCCAGTTTAATTCTTTTCGAAAAACTTTTATCGTCCTGGTGACAATTCCATTGGCGCTTATCGGAGTCTTCTATGGCTTGGCGATATTTGGCATATCTTTGAGTTTCCCCGGCCTCATTGGCGTAGTGGCGCTTTTCGGTATCGTGGTGAAAAACGCCATCATTTTGGTGGACAAAATAAACTTGAATATCAAAACAGGAATTCCTTTCGAGGATTCTATCATCGACGCCGGCAAATCCCGCCTTGAAGCCATTTTTATCACTTCCATCTGCACCATCGCCGGCATCACTCCCGTTACTCTTTCCAATGAAACGTGGCTGGCGCTCGGTTCCGCTATCGTGTTCGGACTTCTCCTTTCTTCTTTTTTCACATTGTTCGTAATCCCGACTTTGTTTATGATGATGGTGAAGGAGGAATAGCTTTTGGGCAAAAACTGTGAATAACTTTTTACGAGACGGCTTAAACAAGCCGTTTTTATCTACTAAAATTAGTGTATAAGAGTATTGACGCTTGGTGTCAGGTGGGGTAAAATAGAGGTACGTTATAGAAAAGTGGGGCAGAGTGGTAGAAGTTACGAACTACAAAATGAACGAATTACGAAAGTTTATGAAAATATTTTTTAGAGATTGCTTTCGTATTGAGTTTACTCGGAATTTTTTTCGTAGTTCGCTCATTTCGTAGTTCGTAAATTATGTTTATAGGAGAATACCAACATTCCATTGATCCGAAAAAAAGATTGGCGGTTCCGTCAAAATTTCGCAGTGAACTTAAAAACAAAGTAGTGGTGACGCGGGGACTCGACAAATGTTTGTTTATTTATCCGATGAAAACCTGGGAAGAAATTGCCGCAAAACTCGGGAACATGCCGGTCGGAGAATCGGCGACAAGAAGTTTTGTGAGACTCATGCTTGCCGGAGCGACGGACTGTGAAATTGACAAGCAGGGGCGGGTGCTCATTCCGGATTATTTGAAAGATTATGCCGACCTCAACAAAAACGTCATCATCGCCGGACTCTATAACCGTCTGGAAGTGTGGGCGGAAACCAAGTGGAACGAATACAAAAAACAAGCGGAAAAGAATACGGACGAGATCGCGGAACAACTTGGCAAACTCGGTGTTTATTAAATTTTCGAAATTTTTTGAAATAGCTAATGACTAAGAAGCAAAATATAAATAAATCACAAATCTCAAATTACAAATCACAAATAAATCCAAAATCACAAATTCAAAACGGTTTTGAATTTTGGAAATTGGAATTTCAATATTATTTGTTATTTGGTGCTTGTAATTTGTGATTTGTTTGACTGATGTCTATTCATAAACCTGTATTACTGAAAGAAGTTATAGAATTACTGAATCTTAAAAAAGGCAGCGTTGTGGTTGACGCGACATTGGGCGGCGGAGGACACAGCCGCGAGATACTCAGAAAAATAGGCGATGGCGGGATACTGATTGCGATTGATGCGGATAAGGAGGCGATAGAAGGATTTGAGTTAAAAGTTAAAAGTGAAAAGTTTCCGCCAAAGGCGGATCAGCCTCTGGCTGAAAAAGTTGAAGGAAATATTTTTTTGATAAATGATAATTTCGCGAATTTAGGAGCTATTTTAAAAGAAACAGGAATAGAAAAGGTTGACGCGATACTCGCGGATCTGGGGTGGAGCTCGGATCAGATGGGGGATGCTCACAGGGGAATGAGCTTTCTCTCTGAAGCGGAACTGGACATGCGACTAGACCAAAGACAAGAATTGACGGCTAGAAAAATTGTCAACGAATACAAGCAGGAGGAATTGGAGAGAGTGATAAAAAATTACGGAGAAGAAAGATGGGCGAAGAGAATCGTTCAAAAAATAAGTGAGTATAGAAAAAATAAAAAAATAGAAACGACGAAAGAGTTGGTGGGGATAATTCAGAGCGCTATTCCGAAAAAGTTTTGGGGGAAAATTCATCCGGCTACGAGAACATTTCAGGCTATTCGCATAGAAGTCAACCAGGAACTTAAGAATCTGGAAAAGTTTATACCGCAAGCGATTTCCGCGCTATCGCCGGGAGGAAGATTGGCGATAATCTCCTTCCATTCGTTGGAAGACAGAATTGTGAAAAATATATATCGCGCGAACGCTAGGGGACGTGTTCGCACCGATGAGATAACCGGACAGACAATTGTGGAGACCGCGCCGGAGATAAGAATCGTCACGAAAAAACCGGTTATATCCGGCGAAGAAGAGTTGGAAAACAATCCGCGCGCCCGAAGCGCCAAATTGCGAGTAGCGGAAAAAACAAAAAAACAATAAAAAACATTCACATTTTCAGGGGGACTGAAAATCGATGTCCAGAGTCATAACTCTAAACAATTTCGGAGCGAAAAACTTTGTCAAATACTCCAGAAAGACGGTTGACGGACGCGCGCCGCGTGGCAGGGTTTTTTCTGTGGATGAAAAAAAAGAAAAGCGTTTCAGTTCCGGGCGCAATTTTTCAGGCAACTCTCAAGTCAGTTTTACCGGCTATGTTTTTCTTCTTCTTTCGGGCGTAATTGTCAGCGGAGTTTTTTATCTCTATCAAGTAAACGATTTAGCTACCAAAGGGTATGATATCAAGGAAGCGGAAGTGAGAATTCAGAATCTTGAACGGGAAAACAAAAAAATGCAAATAAGAGAGGTGGAGCTGAGGTCGATGTATAATATAGAGAACGCGACCGAAGATTTGGATTTAGTTAGTTCTTCAAAAACCGATTATTTGGAAGCGGACGGTTCGGTAGCTATGAAATAGCTTATCTTTTATGCGTTCAGACGCCAACATAAGAAAATTAAAGATTGGGAGTCGATGCGACCTGAGCGACCGCGAGCCGTCCGGCCGCAAAGCGGCTTTTTCCAGAGTTCGTTTTTTAGCCGGAGCGGTGACTTTGCTTTTTTTAGCAGTGTTTCTTAAACTATTTGACCTTCAGATAGCTTCTCATGGAACCTTCAAAGCGCTGGCGGATAACCAGCATTATATTTTCAAGGATTTAACTCCCCGAAGGGGGGAGATTTATCTTAAAGACAAGGGAGGGGTTTATCCCGCGGCCGTTAACAAGGAAGTCAAGATGGCTTACGCCGTACCCAAAGAAATCGAAGATCCGTCCAAAACGGCGCTGGCGGTTTCGGGCATATTAGGCATTGATGCCGGAGAACTGACGGAGAAATTCGGAAAATCCGAGGATATGTACGAAGTGGTCAAGCGAAAACTGAGCGAAGAAGAAGCGCGGAAAATTTTCGAAATGAAACTGAAGGGAATTCATTTGTCGGATGAAGCTCTGAGATATTATCCGGCCGGGGAGCTGGCGTCGCATATTTTGGGTTTTGTCGGTTGGAAAAACGATGAATTCGGGGGAAGATCCGGAATCGAGTCGCATTTTGAAGAAAAGCTTAAGGGAAAAGAGGGGAATATTTTCCAAAATAAGGACAATTCGGGAAAATGGATCGCTTTGGGTAAGCGGGAGATAGATCACGCCGAAAACGGAAGCGATTTGGTTTTGACAATTGACCACATAATCCAGTATGAAACGGAAAAAATTCTCAAAAGCGCCGTGGAAAAATTCAGGGCTGACAAAGGAGCGATCATCGTGATGGAACCGGAAACGGGAAAAATTCTTTCCTTGTCCAGTTATCCGAATTTCAACCCCAACGAATACGGCAGCGTGACAGAAATGGAGGCTTTTAGAAATCTGGCGGTCAGTGACGCTTATGAGCCGGGCAGCGTGTTCAAAGCTATCACTCTGGCGGCGGCGGTGGATGACGGAAAGATGAACCCCGATACTGTCTATACGGACACCGGACAAGTGACGGAGGCGGGATATACCATAAGAAACTCCGATTTCAAAGCTTACGGTCAACAAACAATGACGCAGGTTTTGGAAAAATCGCTCAATACCGGAGTCATTTACGCGGAAAAACTTTTGGGAAATAAGAACTTTGCCGATTATGTCAAACGCTTCGGGTTCGGGGAAACGACGGACATTGATCTGATAGGAGAATCGGCGGGAAACATCAACAATCTTAAAAATCTGAAAAGCGACATCCAATTTTTTACCGCTTCATTCGGGCAAGGCATAACGGTCACTCCGCTTCAGTTGATTTCGGCCTATAATGCCATTGCCAACGGAGGAACATTGATGAAGCCGCAAATCGTGGAAAAAATAATCAGGAGCGATGGAACGGAAGAAGAAATTTCCCCGGTGGAAATAAGGAAAGTTATTTCCCAAAGTTCGGCTAATTTGACTTCCCAAATGCTCAGAAGCGTGGTGGTGGAAGGCCATGGCAAAAGAGCGGATGTCCCGGGCTACCTTGTCGGCGGAAAAACCGGAACCGCCCAGATTGCCAGTCAGGATTCCCGCGGGTATGAAGATGGAAAGAGCATTGGGACTTTTTGCGGGTTCGCGCCGACCGATAATCCCAAGTTTACGGTGCTGGTAAGGCTGGATAATCCCAAAGACGTGGAATGGGCGGAATCCAGCGCCGCGCCGGCTTTCGGGGAGCTGATGAAATTTCTTTTGGAATACCGGAATATTGAGCCAACGGAGAAATATACGCAAAAAGATTTGGAAATATTTGATGCAACGCATACCTTGAAGGGAAATTTTATTAGGAAAGAAGAAAATAAAAAAGAGGAAGAAAAAGATGACAAACAATAAAGCGAAAAAACTAATTTTGCTCGAGAAGGCGTTGAAACTAATGGCTGTTTTGGTTTTGAAGAAGTACAAGCCGCGCGTAGTCGGCATAACCGGATCGATCGGAAAGACTTCCGCCAAGGAGGCCGTTTTCACGGTGCTGGCCGGCCATTTTCGGGTTCGAAAAAATGAGAAAAACTATAACAATGAAGTCGGACTCCCCCTGACTATTATCGGGGCGGAGAGCGGAGAAAAATCTTTTATCGGTTGGCTGTTGGTATTTTTACGCTGGCTTCGGATATTGATTTTTCCTTTCAAATATCCCGAAGTTTTGATTTTGGAAATGGGAGCTGACAGGCCGGGGGATATAAAATATCTAACTAGCTTTATTAAATCAGAGATGGCTGTGATCACCGATATCTCATCCAGCCACTTGGAATTTTTCAAAAATATCGAAGGAGTGGCGGCGGAGAAATGGGTGCTGGCGGAAAGCTTGGATGAAAAAGGGCTGGCGGCTGTTAATATTGATAATCCTCAGATACTTAAGAAAGTTAAATCCTCCCCAAAAGAGAGAATCAGTTTTTTTACTTTCGGTTTTTCGGAAGAAGCGGAAATCCGGGCTACGGATGTATTGTATAATTATTCCTCGGAAAACGGGAACGAAGGCGCGGGCGAACTCAAAGGCTTAAGCTTTAAATTAAACTATAAAGGAACCAGCATTCCGGTGCGTCTTAATAATGTTTT
This sequence comes from Candidatus Moranbacteria bacterium RIFOXYA12_FULL_44_15, assembly GCA_001784815.1. Lineage (GTDB taxonomy): Bacteria > Patescibacteriota > Minisyncoccia > Moranbacterales > UBA2206 > XYA2-FULL-43-15. Next base: position 1,055 of record MFSF01000042.1, on the reverse strand, counting down.
GGCTCGGCACAATATTTACGCGGCGCTGGCGGCCATATCAGCTGGGATCGCATTCGGATTGAATCTAGTGGAAATCGGAGCGGCCCTGGCCAATTTTTCAATGCCTTGCGGAAGAATGAATTTGATTTCCGGCATAAAAAATTCCCAGATTATCGATGATACGTATAATTCTTCCCCGGTTTCCGCTTTGGCCGCGCTGGAAGCGTTGGGCGATATCAAAACCGGCAGAAAGATCGCTGTCTTGGGCGATATGCTGGAACTGGGAAAAAACACTGAGACGGGGCATAAAAGCGTGGCAAAAAAGTTTTTGGAAATCAAGGGAGACATTTTTTTCGCGGTTGGGAAGAGAATGCGCTTCGCCATCGAAGAATTGGAGAAAAATGATTTTCCTTCCGACAGAATATTTACTTTTTTCGATCCGGAAAAAGCGGGGCGGAAGCTTCAGAGAATTATAAAAGAAGGCGACGTGGTTCTGGTCAAAGGATCTCAGGGAATGAGGATGGAAAAAATCGTGGAAGAAATTATGGTCGAACCGGAGAAATCCGGCAACTACCTTTGCCGGCAAAGCCTCGCTTGGAAAGAAAGGCCGTGGCGGGAGGTGTAGAGGCTCAAAAATCAATAATGAAGTTCGCGCCGCGTTTGCGGCGCGTTTGCTTTATTTGTGAAAAATATTATATACTGT
>MFSF01000042.1:0-365 GCA_001784815.1 Candidatus Moranbacteria bacterium RIFOXYA12_FULL_44_15 | reverse complement strand
GAGATACAATCTGGGATATTATCAAGAAATACCCGGGTGTTACCGAAACAGATATTATGCGGTTGAACAACCTCTCCGATGCAGGTAAGATCAGAGCAGGCCAGCAGCTTAAAATAAAACCGAAATCCTGAAACGCGGAGGGGAAACTGCCGTATAAGATGAAAGCTGCAGGCTCCAGGCTGCGGGATGTTGGTTTTTCACCGTTTACCGTTCACTGTTTACCGGTTACTGTTCGCTGCTATGAAACCTTCGGGCATACTCCTGTTCCTCATTTCGGTATTTCTGCTGCTTTTTGCAGGGGCCCTGTATTTTCCCGGGGATGGTATTCCTCTTGCAGGAAATTTACGGTTGCGGTTTATCACGGG
>MFSF01000041.1 GCA_001784815.1 Candidatus Moranbacteria bacterium RIFOXYA12_FULL_44_15 | reverse complement strand
AACTTTTTAAAAAGTTGAGTTTAGCGACAGTCCCGAAATGCATCTGTTCGCTCATCGCCTTGGAAAAGCCAGTCTCGGAGGAAGCGGTAGTATGGAGTTATCAGCAATATCCATACAAAGATGGCAACGAGGATGAGAAAGCCGATGGTAAAACCGGCTACGACACTGGAGTTTTCCCTCATGATTCCGGAGATGGCGGTCATGCCGACCAGTGCCCAGAAGTAGAAAATCAGCATGCCACGGCAGGTCACAAAATCAGCGATTTCCTTGATAGCGTTTTGAATACTTGGAATAACGGCTCTGCTTGTAGTCATTTTTTCTTCCCCTTTCGTAGTTCATTAATTGAAAAAATGTTGCGTGATCAAGCCAACAAAGAAGCTGCAGCCACAACCAACAAAAAATCAACAATTAAGCTGTTTCTCGCATATTTCAAACACCTAAATGTCAAGGTGCAATAAAGTATCTTAAAACATTAATTTAGTTTTGTCAATAGCGGATTTTTACTCGACTTTCGACCGAATTATTTGGCCTAATGTCAGATTGAATCTACTGTTATTGACTTTCACCCACAAAGCACGCTATATTAAACTGATTTAACAATCAGTTTTAATTATGTCCCAAAAGAAACCTACCTTTGGAGACAAGCTTGTCCGTAATCTGCTTTTGTTTTGGATAAATATATCCGGCGGTTTATATCCGTCGGTTTTCATTTGGTAACGTGAGTGATCACGTTACCAGCTAAGTTACTTTTTGTGCGCTGCTACAGGGGCGCGGTATAGCAAGAAATTTTCAGGGGGGTGGCTAGAGAGAATCGAACTCTCGAAACCAGTACCACAAACTGGTGTTTTGCCACTAAACTATAGCCACCACTCTAAAAATTTCTATTTCGTTTTCAACTTTTTAACAAATATTTGTTTTTCTTTTGTGGCAATAACCAGCTTTCTGAATTTATCCACAAACCGCTGTATATCCATAGGATTCCATAGACTTTTGTGCGCCCAGTAGGATTCGAACCTACGACCGTTTGCTTAAGAGGCAACTGCTCTACCAACTGAGCTATGGGCGCGTTTATTTTTTCAGTGCGCCGAGCAGGAATCGGACCTGCGACCAAAAGGTTAGAAACCTTCTGCTCTATCCACTGAGCTACCGGCGCAAGATTTTAGCTATTTCGGTGCGCCCTGAGGGACTCGAACCCCCGACCCTCTGGTCCGAAGCCAGATGCTCTAATCCGCTGAGCTAAGGGCGCAGTCTTGTGATCTTGTGAAATCGTAAAACAAAAATGCCTTAGCGGCAACGAGAATATCGTACCAGAAAACGCTCCTGAAGTCAAAGCCTTTATATTCCGTGCGCTTTTTTGTAATCTTTCCATTCTTTATCCGACCAGCTGTTTGGTTTTTGGGTCAAAACATCGGAAGAGGTGGCGGGGTGGGGATATTTGGAAGGCGAGTCGTAGCTGGAGTTAAACACGTCCTCCCTGATTAGATTGCTGTTGCCGTCATAAATTTTTTGAGTGAAAACAGTTTTCATTGACCCGTCCGGATTCCGTTCCAAAACAGTCGGTCCGTCAATTTCCACTTTTCGTCCGTCGCTTGTTCCGTAAAAGTTGAAAATAAGTTCAGTTCCTTCGATTTTGGTTTGAATTAGAATATAGCTGGGGGTATCATTTTTAAATCGCAAGTCCGGTCTGGGCACGTATACGGTGGCGTCCATCCCTTGCGGATTATAATAACTTACCGGGTAAGCGTGGTTGCGTCGCGCGGTGATTTCCAGTCCGGCGTTGATGGCGGCTCGAAAAGCGGTGGTGGATACTTGGCAGATGCCGCCGCCAAATTCCGGTTCGGTCTTGTCTTTCTTTATTACAAGTTCCGGCAGATAACCGTGTTCGCCGTCCACCTCTCCTAAAACTTTTACGAAAGAGAATTCTTCGCCAGGCTTGATAAGTATTCCATTAAAGCGATTGGTGGCTACCTTTATGTTAAAAACCCGGTTCTTGGGAGACCCCCGGAAATTCGACCGCCCTTCTCCTATGAGGGAAGTGACGCCCATGTTGTCGATCGAATCAATGGAAACTTCCGGATTTATTTTTTCGAAAGGCAGCTCCAGCGGACTTTTCGCGTCCGGATTTTTAATATATTCAACCAAAGCCAGCAAGCTCTTTTCTTCGTCCAATTTTAATCCGGACTTGCTCAGTGAAAAGATTGAAACTCGTCCGTCCTCCATTTTTAGCCGGGCATCTTCAGGATCCTTATTGTCGGATCTCGCCAAGTCCTTGACAAAGCTTTCCGCTTGGTCTTTGTCCAGTTTCATAAAGGATTTTTTTTGGATATGGCTTGCGTTTTTTAAGCTAAAAGACATTTCGCAATCGATAGATTTTTTCTCATCGCAAATATTGCCGTTCTCTATTTCAGACAGGTAGCTGGAATTGTAAGATAAAAAAGAATCTTCGCGGATCCATCTCCCAAGTTCTTTTCGGGAAAGCTTATGCTCCGTCCGGTCTATCAGAAAGACCATATCTGAATTTTCGCTTTCCAAAAAAGACGGCGAAAAAAGACCCAGGCTGATTTCTTCAGCCGAAGCGCTGGGAATATTTCCCGACAGCAGAATTAAAATAAGCAGATATTTGATAGCTCGCATAATATTAGGATATATCAAAACAGCCGTAAAATCAATTTTTATTGCTTTACGAAATACGAAATAGGCGAAATACGAAACGTTGTTAGTTTTTTTATCGGAGCTTACAAAAAGACACAGTTTCCTGTATCTTTTTCGTATTTCGTTACTTTCGTATTTCGTAACCTTAGAATCCGCGGACTTGGATTTTTTTTGTTTTGTTGGTTTCGGCTTTGGGCATGCGGATGGTCAGAATCCCGTTTTTCATTGAGGCTTCGATTTTTTCCGCCAAAACGTCAATCGGCAAAATTACCGAGCGGGAAAAAGTTCCCCAGTAGCACTCCTGATAATAATAGTTGTCGGCGGGAACTTCTTCGTCCTGTTTTCTTTCCCCTCGGACGGTGAGCATGTCATTGTTGATGCTGACATCCAAATCCTCCGGTTTCACTCCGGCGATGGTTGATTTTATGACGATGTCATTTTCGGTCTGGTAAACGTCAATGGTCAGCTGTCCTTCAGAGTCCTGCGGAGAAGAAAATTCCCGCTCGCGCGCATGTTCCCGCGGGGCGGTTATGTTGGTTATTGTTTCTGTTTCTTCTTCATAGAAGCTTTCCCTCGGACTGGAAACAACCTCCGCCCGGTATTCGTTGTTATCTTCAATCTGCCGCGCTCCGGTCAGTTTTTCAAAAAATGATTTTTTTACTTGGGTCATATTTTTTGATTTTTTATTGCTTAATTCCACGTTTGAATTATAACCGATGTTTTTGATTTGGGCAAGCCCTAAAAAATATGAATAACCAATAAGTTATAGCTTAAATGCAAAATAATTGCCGGAAGGGCGATTAAAAACGCCAGAGTTGTTTCGCCGCGAGTAGTTTTTAAAAACAGATATCCCATTATAAAAACAGTTGCCAAATGTAGCAGGATTGCTCCCAGAGCGTATCCATAGGGTAATTCCGAAGGGGAGAGTCTGGAGATATTCAAAAACAGCTCGGTGAGGGAGAAGCCCAGTCCTATCAGTAAAATTTTCAAAAAAAAGTTTCCCTTGCTGGCGGGATATTCTTCTTCACGCGCCTTGCGAACAAAAGAAAACTTAAATACTTCTTCGATAACCGCGGCGAGAACAAGAGGCGCGGTAAGTCCGAGCTCCGGGGCGTAATTTTGGGGATGGGTATTCGCCATAGCCAATGTCGCCAGTTCCAAAACCAGCGCTCCCGCGGCGGCGATAATTCCCCAAAAAAAATACTTGACCATTTCTTTTATTCAGGACTTACGCGTTTGCCTTGAATTCTGAATCAGTACCGTTTGCTATTAAGTTAACCCCAATATATCCATTAGGATTTCAATCTATAATTCAGTGGCTTGTCCATAATTCTGCGGCAAACGCGTAAGTCCTACTTTCATTTCAATTTTAAGCTGGCATCGGCTTCTAGAGATTGCCAATTTTTGTCTAGCGCCTTTTTATTTTTTATTGATCGATAGCGATAATACGCGGCCGCGGCAATCATAGCGGCGTTATCCAGGGAATATTTAGTATCGGGTATGTAGTACTTAATTTCGGATAAATCTCTTTTCACGGCTTCTCCAAGCTGATTTCTTAACTCTGCGTTGGCAGAAACCCCGCCCGCTAGCAGGATGGTTTTGGGTTGGTATTTTTTCGCCGCGCGGATGGTTTTGGAAACCAGAACGTCAATTACGGCCTGCTGAAATTCGTGGCATAATTCCGAGACATAGCTTTTGTTTTTCAAGAGTGCGGGACGCTTTTTGGTTTCATACAGCACGGCGGTTTTTAGCCCCGAAAAAGAAAAATTAAAATTGTCGGAACCTATCATAGGTCTGGGGAAATGGATGGACATCGGATGTCCTTTTTGCATTTGGACATCCGATGTCCAGATGTCTGCAGCTTTGGCAATGGCCGGTCCTCCCGGATAGCCCAATCCCAAAATTCGCGCCACCTTGTCAAAAGCTTCGCCGGCGGCATCATCCAGCGTTTCGCCGATTATTTCATAATCCAGATGCTTTTTCATCAAAACCAGCTGGGTGTGTCCTCCGGAAACCACCAGGCAAAGGATTGGAAATTTTATTTTCGAGCTTTTAGCTTTTAATTTGGGAATTTCAGTTTGTTTTTGAATTTTTGAATTTTGAATTTGTTTGGAAATTGGAAATTGGAAATTGGAAATTACGCTAATTTTCTCGGAGAGAAAATTAGCGTAGATGTGCCCCTCAATGTGATGAATGCCGATCAGCGGTTTTTTCCAAAGATAGGCAAGCGTTTTGGCGGCGTTTGTCCCGATGAGAAGCGCCGGAATCAGTCCCGGTCCTTGGGTGACGGCGATCAAATCAATGTTATTTGGGCTGAGTTTGGCACTGTTTAGAGTCTTTTTGATTACCGGAATGATATTTTTCAAATGTTCCCGAGCGGCCAGGTTTGGCACCACGCCGCCCCAGCGGGAGTGGAGCTTTATTTGGGAAGATACGGTATTGGACAAAACCTCGACGATTTTGCCGTCGGCTTTGATTACGGCGGAAGCCGTTTCGTCGCAAGACGTTTCAACGCCTAAAATTATCATAAGGGCTGAATAGTATTAGGTATTACAACTATAACGGAAGCGGCCGGCAATTGCAAAAAATTTATTTTGTCAATAAGTGCCAACAGCATTTTCCCCCCGGAGAAAACGATAATTTAAACAAATGTTACTGCAGATTGACTAAATATCTTGGTTATTTTATAATTAACTATGCTAAAATGAAGTTGGGCGCTGAAATATAACAGATTAAATGAAGTAATAAACAATGCTTTTGGAAGCGAAAAAAATAGAATT
>MFSF01000040.1 GCA_001784815.1 Candidatus Moranbacteria bacterium RIFOXYA12_FULL_44_15 | reverse complement strand
GTGGTCAAGCTTGCGCGCCAGTTGCACCATGCGGGGGGAGATGTCTTGCGGCGGCTGTGTGGTCGCGGTCACGGATCCAAACTCAGTTGTATCTGGCGTTACAGTTGCGATGGTGATGGTATCGTTATCATCCATTATGGCCTCCCTGTTATCGCGGGCGGGCGGCCCGGCCATGCGGGGGCTGTGGTAGGCATGAACTCGCAATCGCACTGGTAGCCCTTGCACCCCAGGCTGCGCAGCTTCGGGCGGATGTTTCCCCATACGCTGCCGCGATAAATGCGTCCATCGTAGGTGAGGCAGTCCGTGCATGATTTCTCGGTAGCCCCCCGAACCCAAAGCCACTTTGTATTTTTGCCCGCCGTAATAACGCCGTCCGGGATAACCTTCGCTGTATTTGTTGGTAAACACGCTCCCCAACGCTTCCAGTACCGCTTCCGAAACATAATTTTCCGACGCAATCAACTCCATTCCCTCCTGCTGGCGCTTAAGCTCCCCCGCCGTCGCCCGATAAACCTGTGAGTCTTGTTTTTTGAGATTTTCCATTGGTATTTCTTTACGAATTACTAATTTTTTTACTAATATACCAATGTACGAATAATATCTATTAGTATATTCGTACTTAATTCGTAATTAGTAAAAATTTATTTCTTCAAATACTCCTTCAGCGCTTCTTTCCAGTCCCTCATTGGATTGAGTTTGGTGTTGACGAGAACAGAATAGAAAGGCCGCTTGGCCGGCCGGGGAAATTCCGCTCCAGGCACGGGAATGATCTTTGTCTTTATTTTTCCGCCATAGGCGGATCCGCCTTTGGCGGAAGCTTGTTTATATAATTCTACCGCAGCCTCGTACCAAGTGCAAGAACCGCCATTGGTAACGTGATAGATCCCGAAGGGTTTTTGGGAATCAAGTATCTCTTTGGTCTTTTTAGCTAAATCCGGCGCGTAAGTAAAACAGCTGGTTTCTTCATCGACTACTCTAACTTCTTTTTTATCTTTACCCAGTCCCAACATTATATCAAAAAAACTTTTTTTAGCGCTTTCTCCTAAGGCCGGAGCGCCAAAAAGCTTGGATATTCGGATAAGATAGTAATTCTTAATATTTTTCACCACTTCTTTTTCGCCCAGCAGCTTTGATTTGCCATAATTATTAACCGGATTGGGCTTATCGTCTTCGCGATAACCGATTTCAGGCTGAAAATTTTCATGAAGCGAACAAGTAGCGCAAGAATGAGTACAGCCTTGCGGTTCTTTGGAAATCAGTTTTTCGAAATCACCGTCAAAAACATAATCGGTCGAATAATGAACCAGAACCGCTTTATTCTTTTTCGCCACTTTGGCCAGATACCCTGGAGCCAAACCATTAACGTCTTTGGCCAATGCGTATTCCTTTTTATCATTTTCGCATTTATCCACCGCGTTATACGCCGCCGCGTTGATGATAACATCGGGCTTGGTAAATCCGATTTTTTTCATCACTTCTTTTTCTTTGGTGATATCAATATCTTTTCTGTCCCAGGCGATTGTTTTATAATTTTTGTCTTTTTTAAAAGCTTTTACCAGTTCCTGACCCAGCATGCCTTGGGAGCCGATAATGAGAATCTTTTTCATATGCTTCTTATAAAAGATTATTCGACTTACACGTTTGAGGACATCCGATGTCCAGTTGATTAAGGTATTTACTCATAAGTTTTCAGGTGCTTTAATTATAGTCAAGTTGCTTTTAGATATGATATTGGACATCGGATGTCCAATATCATCAAAAGCACGCAAGTCCCGTTATCACACAAAATCATTCAGATTTTCCACAATTTCTTTCTTGCCTTTAAAAATTCTTTTCGTAAACGATTTTTTGAATTCCATAAATTCTTCCGTCCTCAAAAGCTGGCTGGCGGCGACAAAAAGGAAAGCGCCGAAAAATCCGGCAAAGGCTAACTGCGCGAATATCCCCAAAAAGGTATCAATATTGAAAAAATAATCCGCCGCGTATTTCGCCCCCTGGATGCCTATTCCGGCCGCGATAGACGCCGCGGCAATTTTCACTACCGATTGAATTATTATTTTATCGTCCAAAATATCAAAACGGGCGCGCAAAGCGAAAAGCAGCATACTCATCTGAACCAGACTAGCCAAGGAAAAAGCCATCGCCAAACCCAAAATCTGGAATCTGCCGATAAGCAAAAAAACGGCTAGTATATTCACCGCTTCCGCCGCCAAAGCGATATAAAAAGGAGTCTTCGTGTCGTGCATGGAATAAAAAGAACGGGCCAAAAGCGGAACCAGGCACTGGGCAAAAAGACTTAGAGAGAAAACTCCCAACACCTGAAAAGTCAGAACTGTATCCTCCCAATCGAATTTTCCGGCTCCTAAGACTACGCGAACCAATTGCGCCCGCAAAAGCAAGATAAAGACGCTGGCGGGAATCACAAAAAAAAGAATTTGCCGGAAGGTTTTGGAAAACGCCCCGACAAATCCCCGGTCATCCTTTTTGGCGTGAAAAGCGGACAGCGTCGGAAACACGGCGATAGCGAAAGACGAACCGAAAATTCCCAGCGGCACGCCCTGGAGATTTTGGGCGAAATTCATGATAGCCAAACTTCCGGCCGCCAAAGTCGAAGCGAAAATGGTGATTACGAAAAGATTGATTTGGTTTATAGCGATGCCGAGCGTCCGGGGAATCATCAATCGGATAACTTTTCTGACCTTCCGATCGGAAAAACATTCCTTGAACGACCAAAGATGGCGGTAGCCCAAGGCTCTAGCCGCCGGATATTGCGCCAGCATATGCAAAAGCGCCCCTAAAACCACGCCCCAGGCCAAGCCGATCGGCCCCCACAATTTCACAAAAACCAAAACTCCGATAATAATGCCCAAATTATAGAAAAGCGGCGCGATCGAATAAACCAGAAAATGTTTGAAGGAAGTCAGGATGCCCCCAAAAATTCCGCTGATTCCCAAAAACAAAGGACTGAAAAACATAATGCGCGTAAAAAGAACCGCCTGCGCGGTTTTTTCCGGCGAAAATCCAGGCGTGATGATCTTCATCAAAACAGGAGCGAAAATCGCCAGAATTATTGAAAGTAGAATGATAAAAGTCAAAGCTAAGTTGATGATATTATTAGCCATCTTCCAAGCCTCGTCTTCTTTTTCCCGGCTGATAAGACCGGTGAAAACCGGAATAAAAGCGGCGCTCAGCGCTCCCAAAATAAGCAGATTATAGATCAAATCAGGAATCCGAAAAGCCGCGTAATAAACATCCAGCGTATCACCCGCCCCGAACGCCGAAGCCAAAAAGCGGTCGCGAATCAAGCCCAAAAAACGGCTCACTAAGCCGGCCATAGTGATAACAAAAGCCGCCGAAATAACGGAATTAGAAGGACGGGAATCCAGAATATTGTTTTTTATGATTTTTTTTATCATTCTTTCGAAAATGCCATTCCAAAAAATCGATCATTGGAGAGATCAGTCTCCATCCTAACCCCGAAAATCCCATCCGGCAAGCCGGAAACATCTTCCGATTCCTTTTCGGGATACTTCCAGATCATATTATAGCTCTTAGGATAAGTCACGCTCGCGCCCAGTTTCGATCCTAAACTGCCCGCTTGTTTTTGAAAAAGAATGGAATAAGTATCGGCCGGTTTTTGGGAAAAATCAGTATCGATTTTGAAAGGCAAGACATAAGAGTATTTAATTTCAACAGTTTCTTGAGGACTGACATAAGCCCAGTTAGCAAAAACAGTTTTTCCGGCGTCTTCATAAATTCTCGTTCCGGACTCCGCGTCGATTTCCATCGAATCCTCTTCCATCTTCACTTGAGGATCCCGCTTGAATCCCAAAATGTCATAATCCAATGGCGGAGAATTGAATTCTCGCGTCTGGCCTTCCGCGTTCAAAAGGCGCGATCCCTTGGGAACATAAACCCGGACATAATCGGCATTTACCTTATTCCAAAAATCATGCTCGCTATTCCCTCCGTTATGATGGCGGATAATTTTTACATTGTCTACGATTGATCCATCCGGCTGGATTTCCGCCCGATGCTCAATCTTCTCATCAATCACGCCGTCGGTCTTGTAACCATTGATATTGGAATTAACCACCATCAAATAATCTTTTTTCGCTTCCAGCACTTCCCCCGACCAGCCGCGCGCGGAAATTATTTTTTCAATTTCATAATTACTGGAATAAAGAAGGATATGCCTTTCGTCCAAACTTTCCAAAAGGATTTGGGCAGTTTTGGCCAAATCGGAAAAATCTCCGGCGTTAAAAATTCGGTCCAAAATCAGCGGAGCCAAATCAGCCAAGATCTTTTTCGGCTGATTTAATTCCTTATCGTAATCAACCTCGACTTCGTATTGTATTTTTTCAATAAAATTATCTTTGTCAACCGTAACGCCATATTCCGGCATTTCAATCGGACCGGTCACTTCCAAGAGTTTTTGCATCACCGTCGGCGTCATGGTTATCACCCCGTCCACCGTCGGCCCTCCGGTTTTTTCATAAAACCAGGAAGCTTTTTCGGCTGAAACCGGAAAATCAGGAAACCAATTCGAATCGTGCAAACTCCAGGTAGCGCTGATTTTTTGGATCGGAGCGGGCGGGACCACTTTTTCCTTGAGCTGCCCGTCCGGATTAAAAATCCCGTCGATAAAGAAATTTCTCACTCTTCCGTTAAAAATATCCAAAACGGCATACGTTCCAATGAACCCTCCCGTGGAACGCATCTCCTGGTTATTTTGGAATAAAAACAAATATTTTCGCGGACCATTCCCTCCCAGAATATCGGTAAAAATCCGGCTATCCTGGCAAAAACTCTCCAAAAATTCATTCGTCTCCGGAAGTTTGCTCTTAAGTTCGACAAATTCAGCCCTTTGTTCTTCCGGCACATCGTCGGCATTGACTTGGTCTAAATTGCTTTGGGTATCTTTGAGAAGATTTGAAATTTCCTGCAAATCCCGGTTCGTTTTCTGAAAAACCTCCAAATATGAAACCGACTTTCCCGGTTCCGCCGGTTTTTTTATTCCTTCCAGTGTTTCCATTAGCTGACTGGAGAGAATCCCGACGCGGGAAATATCTTTTCCGGCTTCCGCCAAATGTTTTCCCGAAGACAGCTTGGAAAGATATGGCAAGAAACGGGAAGATTCAATGATAACTCCGCCAAAACCTTTCAGATCATCGGAGATTTCGCCAAACTTTCGATAAGCCTCCCCGAATTCCGAAGAAGATCTATGGAAGTCCTTGCTGATGACGCTTTCCTTGGCGGAAGAAAGGCTGGCGTAAGCGCCTTTAGCGTTCATAAAGGACAGATTTTTTATCTGAAATCCCCTACTGATGAAATTTATATTCATTATCAAAACAGCCACTGCCAAAGAAGCCCCCGAAAATTGCAACAACATTTTTCTTAGTTGAAATTTGTCCGGATACGAATCAACCGCCGCTTTATATTTCGGCTCCGGCGATAAGAAGAATTCATCTTCCGAATCGTTCGCCTGATCGTCCAAGTACTCCTCTTTCCAAGGACTTTCTTTAAAATAGCACGGCTCTTCCACCGAAACGAACTGACTGAAATCCCGCACGCTTTCCGCCGCGCGGCCATATTCTTTGACGCCGGAGAAAGACACGGAAATGTTGCTGATGTTTTCCTGGTCTTTGGAGGAGACTGTTATATCAAGCGGTTCCCTCCTCGCCTCGGCCATTTTTTCTTTCAGAAGCTCTCTTCGAAAACGCTCGGTTTCCCTATCCAAAACGTCCGGCCTTTTCACGTCATAAACCGTCGGGTATTTCCGCGCCTTGGGAATTTCTTGCCTGATTTTTTCTTCGGGTTTAACCTTGACCACCCTTCTCACTTTCCTGATTTTTTCAAAATCAAGACCGCCCGCTTCGTCAACCGGACGAATATCGAACATCTGCGAAAGTATCAAATTTTGGGATTTTTTTTGTTTAATATTTTATGCTTTTATGTTTTTATAAACCTTGAGCGTCATCTCGGCCATTTTTTTCCAACTGTATTCCCTGATTTTTTTGTAGCCTTTTTCGATCAATTTTTCCCGCAATTTCCCATCGCGTAAAATCAGATTAATGGTTTCGGCTATGACGTCCGTATTTTTGGCGTTGAAATAGCAAGCGCTGTCTCCCAAGATTTCCTTCATACAAGGATGATCGGAAGAAAAAACCGGCGTTCCTTTCGCCATCGCTTCCAAAGGCGGCAAACCGAATCCTTCGTAAAGCGACGGGAAAATATAAGCCAAAGAACTATGAAAAATGGTGTCCAGCTCATAGTCGGGAACATAGCCCGCGAAAACCACGCCGGGGACTTTTTTCTTTTCCGTAAAGTCTTTGAGGCGCGCGTAAAAATAGTCCATCCGCCCGACCAAGACTAATTTCAAATCTTCATTGGCTCCTCGCGCTTTCTTGAAAGCCAGAACCAGCCTTTCCAAATTTTTGTGCGGATAGGCGTTTCCAACATAAAGGATGTACGGTTTCATTATACCATATTTCAGCAAAATCTCCTGATCTTTTTCAGGACTCAGCAAGCAATAATCTTCGCAAGCTTCGTAAGTTACAACAACTTTCTCATTGGGCGCTTCCGGATAATTTTCCAGAATATCTTTCTTGGTAAATTTAGAAACGGCAATCACGCGATTCGATCTTCTGATGGCGGACTTTATCACCATTTTATAAGCCAGAAATTTGAGCTTGTACAAAAACGGACTAAGCGTCGAATTCCGCACAGTCGGAAAATGGATGAGGATAAGATCATGAATGGTAACAACGGATTTCCCGCGATAAAAAAGCGGCACGTTAAAATGAGGGAAGTGCAACAAGTCCAATTGGTATTTTTTCAAAAGCCTGGGGAAAAATATCTGTTCTTGCCAAGTGTACCAGCGATAATCCGCCAAGATTTTTTGAAAATTTTTGTTTTTCGGAACATAATCCTCAAAATTCTGTTTTCTGAGGAATATAAAATACTCATTGACGCTATCAATTTTTTCCAAGTTCTCCACCAATTTTTGCGTGTAACGGCCCAATCCCTTGCCAATCGGGCCATAAAACCGCGCGTCGATTCCAATACGCATGTTTTACGAAATACTAAATAAGCGAAATACGAAAAATACAAATGCTCCTAACAATTATAGCACAAAATAAAAAGCCATAGCATTGAGCTATGGTAGTTTATTGAACTTAGTTTTTTTTATTACCAGCCAGCTAAAACCCGTAACGTTTCCTCCGCCGTCCTCTTCCAGTCGAACGATTTCGACTGGGAAAGCCCTTTTGCGATCAGTGTTTCACGAAATTCCCGGTTTGTCAAAATTTCTTTCATCGCCCGATATATTTCTTCCGGTTTGTCGGGATCAATCATGATAGCGGCGTTTCCCGCCACTTCCGGGAGTGAGGAATTATTAGAACAAACTACCGGCACGCCGCATTTCATCGCTTCCAGCGGCGGAAAGCCGAAGCCCTCGAAAAAAGACGGGTAAACAAAAAGCGACGCCAAATTATACACATACGCTTTGTCTTTCTCGCAAACAGAATTAATAAGTTGGATGTTATTTTTAAACGTAGAGTTTTTTATCTCTTCGTAGATTTTCCCGCTTGACCAGCCTCTTTCACCGGCAACAACCAACTTATATTTCAGCAAATCTTCATTTTTATTTTCCCGGGCGAATTTTCGCAAAGCGCCATAGGCGCGAATGATTCCAATAATATTTTTTCTGGGTTCGACCGTGCCGAAATACAAAATGAATTTATACGGCAAATCGCACTTTTCTTTGGTTTTGATCAACTTCTCATCGTTCCTGTCGATAATTTGGAATTTTTCCGCCACCCCGTTCGGAACAACTTTTATCTTATCCGCTCTTATTTTATAAAGATTTTGGATATCGCTTTTAGTGGAAGCGGACACCGCGATTATCCGATCCGCCCGCCGGCAGATGCGCGCCGGATTGATAAAGATATGCCACAATCTTCTCTTCAAGGAAAAATGTTCGGGATAACGCTCAAAAGAAAGGTCATGGATGGTCGTTATCAGTTTTGTTTTCTTGCTGACGGCGCCGAAAATTATGTTGGGGAAAAACACCGCGTCCGCCCCGCCCACCATTTGGTCAATCTTCGGCCAGTTGGAATACCAAAACAGAAAATTAAGCAGCTTATTGGGAAGTTTGAACTTTTTTATCTTTACATTGGGAAACTTTTCCGTCCAGGAAAAATCAGCCCCGGAATATTTCCAAGAATTAAAAAAAAGAACGTATTCGTTCCTTTGATCCAAATCAAAAAGAGTTGAAAGAATTTTTATAGTATATTCCTCCACTCCGGTTCTCCTCCCGTCCGCCAAACAGCGAATATCGATACAGATACGCATAATCCAATCATTCCAAGTAAAATCTAACTAACACCACCCAAAAGCCTAAGAATATTCCCATTGCCAACGACGCCAGAAAAACCCAGAAGGCGCTGTAGCCGTCTTTTACTATCACGGGATCTTGCGCCACAACTTCAAACCAGACTTTTTCATTCTGGTCTTTGTTGAGTGTCCGGGTATTCTCGGCGATGATCCCGCTAACCGCGTCGGAAATCTTTCGCGATGTTTCTTTTTTAGGCGAAGAAAAAGAAACTGCGACGATCTGGGAAGACATTTTTTCCGCCGTAACGCTTTTTTTCAACTGGCGGATGCTAAAACCGCTCGCGTCTATCCCAGCCTTTTCATAAATATCAACCGCCATACGCGGACTTTTCAGCCATTCCACCACCGTTTCCGCGAACTTTTCGTCCGCTTGCAGGCGATAAAAATCATCGAATTTATAATCGAGCGTTTCCTGCGCTCCGGCTCTCGTAATGTTCAACGTTAAAGACGCGCTCCAGGACTCGGAGCTAAAAACAAAATAAGCAAAAACGCCGGCAATTGTAAACAACGTTACCGCGATAAATAAATTCAAGTACTTTTTGATTATTTGGAGATATTCTTTTAGTTCCATAGATTTAATTTTCAATTTTGAATTTTCAATTTTCAAACAATTTTCAATGATTCAATTCTTCAATTTAAAAATTCAGTCATTGGGAAATTAGAAATTACCGTACTTTCCTATGCTCAGCAATTTCAGAATCAACATACTTTTTTATCTTATCCTTAAAAATCTCTTTGTCAAATTTCAAAACGGTTGAACGTATATATTCAGGATTAAATTCATAGCTGTCCATTTTCCTAACCGCCTCGGCGATATCTTCCGGAGTTTGCCGCTCGAAAAACATTCCCGTCTTCCCTTCTTCCACGTGCTCTGGAATATCTCCGCCTCGGTACGCGATTACCGGCCGGCCGGAAGCCATCGCTTCAATGGCGGTAATTCCAAAATCTTCCTCTTGTGGAAAAATAAACGCCCTGCATTCGGCATAATATTTGAACAGCTCTTGGTCTGAAAGCCTGCCTAAAAATTCAATATTGCCATTGTCCCCGGCTATTTTTTGGATCCGCGCCAGTTCCGGTCCCCGACCGATGATTTTCAATTTCAAACCGAGAATTTTGAAAGCCTCGATAACAATATCAAAGCGCTTATACGCCATAAGCCTCCCCACCAGCAAAAAATAATCTCCGGTTTTTTCGCCGGCATAAAAACTATCCAAAGTCACCGGCGGATTGATTACGGTCGAATCCCTTTTGTAATATTTTTTAATCCTTTTCGCGATAAAATTGGAATTGGCGATAATCTTGTCCGGGCGGTCGGCGCTGACCCGATCCCAGACCCGAATATAATTCATAAAAAAAGGAACTATTTTTTTCACAAAACCGGGAAAATAAAAATCCTGGGTGTATTTCTGGCAATCGTCCCAGGCAAAGCGCATCGGCGTATGCATATAACAAATATGCAAAGTTTCCGGGCCGGTGATAATTCCCTTGGCGAAACTGGAAGAATCAGAAAGAACGACATCATAGTTGGAAAAGTCGAAACTTTCTATCGCCGACGGCATCAGGGGAGGAAATATCCTATGTCTTGTCCGAGTAAAAGGAATTTTTTGCAAAAAAGAAGTTTTGATGTTCTTATCCGCGAACTTTTCGCGCATCAGGTTTCTGTCGTAAACTAGGGTATAAATCGACGCCTGTGGCCAGAGTTCGCAAAAACACTCCAGCACCCGCTCGGCCCCGCCATATTGGACAAGATAATCATGAACTAAAGCAATACGCATAATAGCGATACTAATCTACGAATGGCATACGAATGCCACGAATTCGTAGCATTCGTATGCAATTTGTGTCATTCGTATCGCTTATAAATTTCTCCTCTTCCTAAAAAGCACTCCAATTGTCTTTAGGCATATCTGGATATCCAGCCACAAACTCCAATTTTCTATGTAAAACAAATCCAGTTTGTACTCATCCTCAAAATCCAGGTCCGACCGGCCGGAAACTTGCGCCATACCGGTAAGCCCCGGTTTTATGGTCAAAAGGCGCCGGTGATATTCCATATATTTTTCCACTTCCCTTTTCTGGTGCGGACGCGGACCGGCCATGCTCATCGTTCCGAAAAGAACATTGAAAAACTGGGGCAGTTCATCGATAGAATATTTCTCAATGAAATTTCCCACCCTGGTCTTTCGCGGATCTTTTTTTATTTTATATAACGGGCCCTTCCTTACGCTTTGTTTTTTGATTAATTCCTGTTCCAATCTTAATGCTTCCTCCAATTTAGGATTTTCTTTGGAAATACAAAACTCGTCTTTGAAATACCGGAATTTATAAACAAAAAATTCTTTCCCGCCGCTGCCTATGCGTTTATTTTTATAGATTACCGGCCCGCAACTGTCCAGCCTAATCGCAATGGCCGTAACAAGCATAATTGGCGAAGTGAGAATTATCCCCAAAACTGAAGCAACGATGTCAAAAATCCGTTTGGAAATCCGGCCCCAGCCGTCGAGAGGCGTGTTTCTCACTTCGATAAGAGGCTGGCCGGAAAAAACTCCCAACTCAAATTTGGAAGTTTGCAGGGTGGTGGGAATATATTTATATTTCACGTTGTGGATGGCGCAATAGTCGATCAGTTTTTCTTGTTCATCATCCGTCACTGACGGATTGCAAAGAATGATCTCGTCAATCCCCTTTTCCTGTTTTATCCCTTTTATCGTATGCACGCTGGCTGTGTCAATCTGTTCGATTACCTTGTATCCGAGATTTTTATTATGTCTTATGATAGCGGAAATGGTATTCATCCGGCCGTTCCTTCCAATTAGAAGCACGCAATGCACTCCAATGCCGCGATTTCTGAGTAGCCATTTCTGAACCAGATGGATCAGATACCGGGCGATAACGACATAAAAAGTCGCCAACCCCCAGGCGGCTAAAATAATAAAACGGGAAGAAAACCATTCCCGCTTGAGAAATATCGCTACGATAATAATAACCAAGCCGATGGAAGTGGCCGTGAAAATCTTGAGCGTTTCCTTCCAAAACTTCCGCGTCGAACGAATATCGTATAAACCTTCCAGCGCGTAAATGAGCAAGAAAAGAGGCGCCACCATCAGCGATATTTTGAGGTAGATATCGAAAGGAAAATTATACAGCTTGGGTTTGAGCGCCAAAATTTCAGGAACGTTTCGAATGGCAAAAGCCGAAATAGCCGCCAAAATTATCATGGCAAAATCAACCGGTACCTGCAGGGCGCTGAAAAAAAGTTCCGATCTCTTCATAGGTTACGAAATACGAAATAAACGAAATACGAAAGTTAAAAATCACGAAACGTTTCAAAAGAAACCCCCAACCTTTTTTCGTAGTTCGCTTATTTCGTAGTTCGTAAATTATTAAACAGGTACCAAGGTAAATCTATAAGCCGGATTCTGTCGAGTGTAGTCATTTATCTAGCCCCGACGTTACCGTCGGGGTCAAAGCGGCACTTCCTGTATTTACGTAAAACACAGGACACGACCTTGCTCCCGGGTAAGGATTTAGCCGTTTCACTCTTAATATTGCTATTAAGACTCATCCCAATTACTTGGGAGCTAATATTATTTCTAATATTAGCGTCTCTGCTCGCACCTCTTGGATTACTCCAGACGGGCGTTACCCGCTACCTTTTTCTTGCGTGGAGTCCGGACTTTCCTATCAGCCTCTAAACTTGGCGTAAAAAGACTGATCGACTACCCGATTTACCTTGATATCTGCCTAGGATATCTGAAAATATCCCCTTATTTAAGCCATTATTTCAAAATATTCACTACTCCGATCATAGCATAGATACTGCAATCTGTAAACACATTTACGAACTACGAAATGAACGAAATACGAAAGGAAGACTAATGCGAATCTTGTAGTTCATAGAGAAAAAAAGCGGTTCAGCGTGCCCGGCACACCTCCCCGCTCGAAATATTCATATTTATATCTCTTATACCCGATCCCAATTGGGATCTTTTGCGATTTCGTGAGCATTCACGACTCCGTCAATAAATTCCAAATTCTCCGATTCTCGAAGTGCGGCTTTGGCTGCATCGCCGCCAATCCCGAAACGTTCGACAGCTTCGATCATCCGAATCCGAGTCGTCAGAAGATTTATTGACGAAAACGGCCCCCTGCCATGAAATATACTTTTTCCCTTTTTTCCAGTCATTCCTTCGTACCTCCCTTCACATGCCTTTCTGGATGTGCTATCACATCCGCGGGATTGGGCTGAGGCGAACCGACACCTAATCCAGCCGCGCCATAGGCATCCGATATAAGAGTCATCTCCAGATTTGTCCCGCTGAAAGGCTCTTTACCCTCATTTATCAGCCGCCACCGTCGCCCTTCTCCAGGCGGATTTTTTACTCCAACCTTTTCGCTACTCATCGTCTTTCTCCTTGTTGTTAAATAACCATCCAAAGCCATACTACAGCATACTACCAGTATACGGTAGTGAACATTATTCCAAACTTTATCCTAAATTCTTTAAAAGTTCTCTTTGTATCTTAATCCTATTTTCATATTCAACCAGCTTGACTTTATTTTGCGCGACGATAACTTTCGGCGCGCTTTCGAGAAATTTTTTGTTTTTGAGCAGTCCTTCGGTTTTTATGGCCAGGGTTTCTAGATTCTGGATTTCTTTTTTAAGGCGCACTTTTTCTTTTTCCATGTCAACCATACCGGAAATGTCCAAAGATATTTTTATTTTTCCGGCGGAAACCGCGATACCTTTTGCGGACTGTCCGTCAAACTTTACTCGCGCCAGTCTTCCGATAATTTCCGTATTTTTGATATTTTTTCCGTACGCTGTGATAATTTTACCCGGCTCGATATGATAGTTCGAACGCAAATTGCGAACTTTGGTAATTATTTCTTGTAAGTTCTGAAACTCTTTCTCCGCTTTTTTATCCACCAGCTTTTTATCCGCCACCGGCCACTTCTCCACCATCAGCATTTTCTTCTTATTCGTATCTTTATTCGTGTCATTCGTATGCCCATTCGTAGCATTCGTATCGCTCCAAATTTTTTCCGTCACAAACGGCATAAAAGGATGCCACAGAAGAAGTACGTTCCTGAGTATGTACCCGAGTACGTTCTTATTTTTTTCAATTTTGTTGGATTCAACATACCAATCAGCCAATTCGTTCCAAGTAAAATTCTGCAATTTCTCTCCCGCCAAAGAGAATTTATAATCATTCAATTCCTGAGTAACTTCTTTGATTAAAATATTCAGCCGGCTCACTATCCATTTGTCGGAAAGAGTTTTGATGTCTTTTTTTCCGATTTTTTCAACCAGTTTGAAATTATCGTCCGTGCCGGCCGCGTAGCGGTAAATGTTCCAGAGCTTCGTCACAAAATTCCTAAAACTTCCGATTTTTTCCTCCGATATCCTAGTGTCGTTTCCGGGCGTTGAACCGATGAGAAGGGACAGCCGCACCGCGTCAGTTCCAAAAAGTTTGATCATATCAATCGGGTCAATTCCATTTCCTTTTGATTTTGACATTTTCTTGCCGAATTTATCCAGCACCATTCCGTGAAGATAAACATTTTCAAAAGGCACTTCGCCCACCGCGAAAAGCGACATCATAATCATTCTTGAAACCCAGAGGGTGATGATTTCATAGCCGGTTTCCAAAACTTGCGTCGGATGAAATTTTTTGAAATCTCCGGATTTTTTATTATTTTTAAAATTATCCGGCCAGCCTAAAGTGGAAAATGTCCACATTCCCGAGCTAAACCAAGTGTCTAATGTGTCGGGATCTTGTTTCCAGCCACTTCCCTTTGGAGGCCGAGAGCCGACATAGATTTCTTCTCCTTTATAGTAAACAGGAATATCATGCCCGAACCAAATTTGCCGGCTGATGCACCAATCATGAAGATTAGCCATCCAGTCCGTATAGCGCTTGGTAAACCTGAAAGGAATAAATTTAATTTTTCCAGATTTCGCTACTTCCAGCGCTTTTTCTTTCAGAGATTTGTTTCCTAGCCGTTTTATCTTTTTATCCACCGCCACAAACCACTGTTTGGAAGGGATAGGTTCAATCTTAGTTCCGCAACGATAACATACCGCGATATTATGTTCATAATTATCTTCGATGCGGTTAATCAGTCCCATTTTCTGCATATCTTTGACTATTTCGACTCTCGCTTCATCCGTAGTCATACCGGCATATTTTCCGCAATTAGCCATCATTTTTCCGTCTTCATCTATGATCTGTTTCATGGGAATCTTGTGGCGGATCGCAATTTCATTGTCCGTAAAATCATGAGCCGGAGTGACTTTGATAGCACCAGAACCGAATTTCGGATCAACTGACCGATCCGCCACGACTATTACTTCAAATTCTCCCAGCACTCCCAGAATCTTATATTTTTTTCCAACCATATTTTTATACCGCTTGTCTCCCGGGTAAACCGCTACAGCCGTGTCTCCCAACTTCGTTTCCGGCCGAGACGTCGCAAGAATAAAAGGCCCATATTTCAACCAATATAGTTTTCCGATCTCTTTTTCGTATTCCACTTCATCGTCCGCCAATGTTGAATGGCAGCGAGGGCACCAGTTCACGATCCTTTTTCCGCGATAGATAAGACCGGCTTCATACATATCCACAAACATCTTCTTGACTGCCTCTTTTCTCGGCTCGTCCAGTGTAAACGCTTGGCGCGACCAATCCAAAGACGCGCCCATCTTCCGGGTTTGGCTGAGAATTGTCGCTTGCGTAACATTCAAAAATTTCCACACTTCTTTCAGGAATTTTTCCTTTCCCAAATCCTGGCGCCGGATATTTTTTTCCTTAATCAGTCTTTTTTCAACCACGTTTTGGGTGGCAATCGCCGCGTGATCGGTTCCTGGAATCCAAAGCGCGCGATATCCTTTCATCCTGTGGAACCGGATAAGCAAGTCTTCAATCGCCAACATAGAGGAATGTCCTAGATGGAGCTTATCGGTGATATTAGGCGGAGGAAGAACAATCGTATACGGCTTGGCATTTTTCGGTAACTTCAAATTATCCGGATTAAAAAACCCGCTCTCTTCCCAGAGCTTGTATATCTCGTCCTCATATTTATTCGGTTCGTATGTTTTGGGAATTTCCTTTGCCATATACTTAATTTAATCCCAATTCAAGGCGAAAGTCAAACATAAAAAAAAGGCGGTCACGCAGGACCGCCCGGTAATTCGCTATGCAACCTCATATCCCTGTTCTTCAAACCAGTCCCTCGCAACCACATGCGAAAGAACAGGGTCCCCTCCATGCACAGGGTTAAGATAAGCCCGCACGTCAACGTACCATACAGGCACAACTCTCCTCCCATCATTCAGTGTGCGACTGAATATTCCCCCCGGCAATTTTCTCCTTGGATCGTGGTGTGACTGTGAGAAATACTTTTCCCAAAAGATATCGACAATTTTCTGAAATATGACAAGATGCTCCTTTTGTCCATCTTCTCCGCAAAAAACGATTGATTTATCGAGTCTGATTTCGCTGTGCCAATTCTGGCACCAGGGGAAGAAAACTTCTATCATCTTTCCATCAACGCGGAATTCAGCTACCCAAAACCAATCTTCCTTGCTGATCGGTCTCCATATTCTGACAAATTCGGGGAGAGTAGGAAACAATTGCTTGAAATACGCCCCAGATCCGCCAACCGCATCATAAAGCCGATTAAGAATATTAATGTCTTCAGGATAGAAAGTTGACATCACTCCGTAGTCTTCAACTGAAAGTGCTTCTTCATAGTAACACATTTGATCCCTCCTCTTTGATAAAAAGTACTGGTTGTTTTTATCTCCTCACTTCCACTTTCAAATTATTCTCTAATTTTGAAACAATTTTATTCATCACCGCGTCCACTTCGGTGCTTTCCAGCGTCCGGTCTTGGGCGCTCATGAAGATCCGAATTGCGAGACTTCTTTTAGCTTCGAAGCGGTCAAAGAGTTCGACATTTTTAATCAAATCTCCGCCGGTTTTTTCGATCAGGTTTTTTATTTCAGCGTAAGCCACCGCGCTTGGAACTACCATCGAGATGTCACGCGAAACAATCGGGAATTTGCTAATCGGTTGATAGGTCTTTTCTTTCGGCAGAACTTTCAAAAGTTTTTTCAAATCCAATTCAACCATCGCCACGCGATTTTTGATTTTATATTGCGCCAAAACTCGCGGATTGATTTCGGCGATCATTCCAATATTTTCGCCACCAATCGTAATTTCCGCGCAACGTCCCGGATGCGCTAGTCGTGGACGTGGCACGTCCATTGTGGACGTGGCACGTCCACCCGCTACACCAAAATTTTCCAACAAATCTTCCAGTACCCCTTTTATATCATAAAAAGCATCAGCGTTCTTATCATTATTCAGAACTGCCGCCATTGCCAGCGTTCTTTTTTCTTCAACTTTATTATTATCCGGATAGTAAACCCGGCCGATTTCGAAAATATTAAATTTTTCAAAATGCTTCAAATTCTCTCTGACATTTTTCAAGATATTCGGAACCAAGTTCACTCGCACCAATTCCTGTTCCGGATTCATCGGGTTGGCCAGTTCATAATGTTTTATATCAATAAAACCGCAATTCTCCGCGTCACGGCGCGAGTAGAAAGAATAATTGTACACTTCATCAAATCCAAGTCCAGCCAAAATATCTTTAATCCTACGTTCAAAAAAAACTTGCTCATTAACTTTCGCCGGTTCAATTGCCTCGACCAGTGGCCGCGCTTCAATTTTTTCGTATCCCCAAACCCGTCCGATTTCTTCGATCAGGTCTTCTTGAGTTCTTGCATCGATCCTAAAAGTCGGCACCTCTACAGTCTTCACTTTCTCGTTTCCAGAGACTTTAAAACCTAGACTGGCTAGAATTTTAGCCACGGCTTTGACTGAAATATTTTCTCCCAACAAACTATTTGCGTAATCCAAATCCAGTTTGATTTTCCACGGCTTAACTTTGCTCAGATAAACATCAGTGATTCCTTCCAACTTCGCACCAGCCGTATGTTCCAAAATTTCAATGAGGCGCACCATCGCTTTTTTCGCCAAATTCGGGTCAAGATCTTTTTCAAATCGATCAGATGATTCAGATCGCACACCCAGACGCGTACGAGTCCGCCGGATATTGGTCGCGTTAAAACTTGCTGCTTCTAAAACAATGGTTTTTGTATCATCGATTATACCGCTATTTTTTCCGCCCATAATTCCCGCCAGCGCCAACGGCGTTTCACCATTAGTAATCAATAAATCATTCTCAGTTAAATCAATTTCATTCTCATCGAGCAAGGTGACTTTTTCTTTATCTTTTGCTTTGCGAACCACTATTTGAGTTTTGTATTTTGAAATTTGAGGTTTATTTTCCGCCATAGGCGGATCAGCCTTTGGCTGAGTAATTTGTAATTTGTAATTTGTAATTTTCTCTAAATCGAAGGCGTGCAATGGTTGCCCGAGTTCCAACATCACATAATTCGTCGCGTCCACGATATTGTTTATGGCATTAATTCCGCATACTCTCAGCCGCTCTTGCATCCACTCCGGCGAGGGCTTTACTTCTAAGCCTGTCATCACCGCGCCGATATAGCGCGGACACAATTTTTTGTCTTTGATTTTTACAGATAGCATCTTTGATTTTTTATTGGAGAGTCTTAATCCGTCAAAATCATAATCTCCGCCGGAGGCGGATCCGCCTTTGGCGGAGAATTTTTTGCCTTCCAACACAGCAATTTCCCGCGCCACTCCGACATGAGACAACGCGTCATGCGCCCGATCCGGCAAAACTTTGATTTCAATAATCGTATCGCCCGCGCCCAGATATTTTGAAACCGGCTCGCCAATTTTGGCTTTTTTGGACAAAATCAAAATTCCACTGTGATCTTCGCCTAACCCCAATTCGTCCTCCGCGCAAAGCATTCCGAAAGATTTTTCGCCCCGGATTTCAGCCGCTTTGATTTCCATTCCATTCGGCAATTTCGTGCCAACCAGCGCAACAGGAACCATATCGCCAACTTTTATATTCCAAGCGCCACAGACGATATGAATAATCCCCTTCTTACTTTCCCTCTCGCCCGTAATCGGGAGAGAGGTTAGGAGAGAGGGCAATACTGCAGATAACCCGACATCCACCTTAACCAACTGCAATTTATCCGCGTTTGGATGTTTTTTGATTTCCAAAATTTTCCCAACCACCACCCCCTCCGGAATCCCGCTGGTTTTTTCCACGCCTTCCACCTCCATCGAATGCATCGTCAAAAGCTCCACCGCTTTTTCCGGCAATAACTTCGTTCCCGATAATTCTTTTAACCAATTAAATGAATACTTCATATTAGAATTGTTTAACAAACCTCAAATCCCCGCTATGAAAATGCCTATTGTCGTCAATTTTATACTTTAACATCGCCAGGCGCGGGATGCCAAACCCCCAGGCAAATCCTTGATACTCATTCCGCTTGTATCCCACCGCTTCAAAAACTTTTTGATTAACCATCCCGGCACCGCCGATTTCGAGCCACCCCGAATGTCCGCACGTGGAACAGCCTTTTCCGCCACAAATGGCGCAAGAGATATCAAACTCAAAACTCGGTTCAGTGAAAGGAAAGAAGCTGGGCCGAAGCCGGATATTAAGCTCGCGCCCAAAAAATTTTTCAAAGAAAGTTTTAGCGATAAATTTGAAATTAGCCACACTGATATTCTTGTCCACCACCAGCGCCTCGAACTGATAGAAAGTATGTTCGTGTTTAGCGTCAGTGGCTTCATGACGGAATGTTTTTCCCGGAGCGATGATGCGGAAAGGAGGTTTGTGAGCGGACATGTATCTTATCTGGACATTTGAAGTGTGAGTCCTTAGCACCAGCCCCTCCTCACCTGATTTTTGTTTCAGCCAAAAAGTGTCCTGCATATCGCGCGCCGGATGGTCGGCCGGGATATTCAGCGCGTCAAAATTATAGAATTCGGTTTCTACTTCCGGACCGTCAGCCACTTCAAAGCCCATGGAGGTAAAAATATCCATGATTTCGTTTTGAACGGTCGTGATCGGATTTAAATGCCCAATGCCCTTTCTATATCCAGGAAGAGTCACATCAATCTTTTCTTTTCCCAAATCAACCGCGCCGGACAACTCTTGTTTTTTAGACAAAATTATTCCGGCAATTTCGTTTTTTGTCCTGTTGGCCAGCTCGCCAATTTTTTTCCTATCTTCTTGCGATAAATCCTTAAGGCCTTTCAAAATATCAGTAAACTCACTTTTTCTTCCTAAAAACCTTTTCTCCAAATCAAAAAGCTCCTGGCTATTTTTAATCTTAGAAATAGCCTGCGCCACTTGTTTTTTAATATCGTTTATCTTTTGTTCCAGCATGCTTTTATTGTACATTCCTAACTATAAGAAGTCTACATCCCCAGTCTTTTCTTCGCCTCTCGATATTGCTCTTCTGTTATTTGTCCGCTTTTTCGCATCATTTCCATCGCGGACAAAAGCTTGTCTTTGTTTTTGGGATCAAAAGCCTCCCGCGCCATCTTTTCCCGCTCCTTTGGAGACATATTTTTGATTTTCTTCTCGGCAATTTTAGCCATCATTCCCATGGCCGTATTAGAAACTGATTGTTTCGCTTTTTTGAAAGGATTCCACATATTATTTCTTAATTTTCCAATTATAACTCGTCACCAACAGCGCCGAAGCGATGAAAATCGATGAGTATGTACCGAATGTCACGCCGATCAGAAGTGCCAGGGAAAAATATTTTATCGATTCTCCGCCAAAAATATACACTGCCAGAAGCGTAATGATAACCGTGAGAGACGTATTGATGGAACGCACCAGCGTCTCATTCAAGCTCCGATTCACCACCTCCGGAAACTTCTCCTTGACCGATCCGCGAAGTAAATTTTCCCGAGTCCGGTCATAAACAACAATGGTATCGTGGACGGAAAAACCCAAAATAGTCAACAATGCCGCCACGAAAGGAATGCCGGTTTCCACGCCGTAAAAATGTCCCAGAATGGAAAACGCTCCGATAGTGATAAGCACATCATGAATAAGCGCAATCACCGCCCCGGCGCCATATCTCCAAGATTCCACCGGCCGGGAAACTTTGCGGAAAGCCCAAGCGATATAGGCCATAATTCCCGCTATCGCGAAAAATATCGCCCACAGGGAATTCTTTTTCAATTCTTGGGAAACGGTAGAGTTGATGAAATCAACCCGCAACTTTTCGATGCCGCCATATTTCCCTTCCAGCGTTTCAAAAACTTTTTGATTCAGCGTATCGTCCTCTGAGGCATAGCGAACCAGCACGCCTTGATTTTGAGTCGGCTGCAAAGTGAGGCTTCCCAAATTCAAATCGCGAAGAACGTCTTCAACCTCCCGGACATCCGGAACGACTTCCGGAAATTTTATTTCTAAAAGCGTCCCGCCAGTAAAATCAATGCCAAACTTCAAACCCCACACCGAAATCGCCGCAATGCTTAGCATCGTTAAGATTATCGAGAAGATATAGGCGTATTTGGTTTTGGAGATAATGTTAACCATTAAGTCAATTTTTATAATTTTTAATTTTATAAATAAATCCAAATTTTTAATGTTTAAAACATTTAGAAATTAGAAATTATTTAAAAATTAAAAATTGCAAAAATTAAAAATTATTTTTTAGCTCCTATCATCCACAACTTTTCATTAATCCACTCCCCCGCCACAAATCGCAAAATCGTCCGAGTAATGACAACCGCCGTAAACATCGAGACTAATACTCCCAAAATCAAAGTTACGGCAAAGCCCTTCACGAACCCCGTACCCATTTCCGTCAAAATCAAAGCGGTGATTATCGAAGAAACATTACTGTCGCGAATGGACGTCCAGGCGCGCTTAAACCCCTCGTCAATCGCCGCCATGGCATGGCGGCCGTTTCTGATTTCTTCCTTAGTCCGTTCAAAAATCAAAATATTGGCGTCCACCGCCATCCCGATAGAAAGGATAAAACCGGCAATTCCGGAAAGCGTCAAGGTTATCTGCCAAGGAGAAAAGGCGGAAAACTTGAAGAGAGAGATCATAAGTCCGGTGTAAATGAGCAAAGTGAAAGAAGCGATAAGCCCCAAAAACCGGTAATAGAAAATCATGAAAACGATAACCAACGCCAAACCTACCGCGCCGGCTTTCAAGCTGGTTTCCAACGACGCCTGTCCAAGCGACGCTTCCACGGATTGTTGGGAAATCAAAGTTATCGGCACCGGAAGCGCGCCCTCATTGAGCCTTTTGACAAGATCTTTGGCTTCCTCGATACTGAAATCCCCGGTAATCACCGCTTCCCCGTTGGTTATTTCCGCTTGCACTGTCGGAGCGCTGATAACCATATTATCAAGATAGATCGCCACTCTTTTGCCGATATTTCTTTTGGTAATTTCCGCGAAAAGCTTCGCCCCTTCATCGTCAAATTTGAGCGACACCTGCGGTTCCGAAAGTCCTTGATTTTGAAAAGCCACCTCAGCCGTCTTCAGGTTTTTTCCGGTAAGTCCAGTGGAGGCAAAATTCATTTGCGGCTCCGGTTGGGTTTTTTTGGCAATCAAAATATGCGCGCTTTTGAATTCCTGATTCTCGCCTTCGCCCCTAACTTCTATTCTTTTTATAATATGCCAGCCAAAATTCGTTTCCGCCAATTCCGGAAAAATTTGCCCGTCGCCCAACCCCTTGTCAAAAATAACGGCTTCGTATTCCGGCACGAAAGTCCCCTTCTTTTGAAAATCATATTCTCCGCCGTTATCCTTGGAGCCGGGATCTTCGCTATTGTCCTTGGCGAGTTGCGCGAAATCTTCCCCGGCGAGCGCCCTTTTCAAAATATCTTCCGCCTTTACCTTTGCCTGCGCGTTCATATCATCCAAAACATCCTGCGGAATTTGCTGCGCCTCGTCCGCCTCGCCGCCTTCTTCCTTGAATTCCAAAAAAGGCGTTTCCTTAATCAAACTTTTCGCCTCCTCGATATCTTTCACTCCCGCCAGCTCGACTACCAATCTTTGCTCTGTTCCGGAACGAGTCGTATAAATCACCGGCTCCGCCACGCCAAAAGCGTTAACTCGCCGTTCAATCACATCCTGCACCGCCTGCATCGCGTCGGCTGCTTGATTACTATTGATCTGGCTCACGTCCGCCTTATATTCCAAATGGATCCCTCCTTGGAGATCCAACCCCAGATTGATTTTCAGCTTATTAAGAGTATCATAAAGAAAATGAGCCCGCGCCGCCGCCCGAGGATAAGAAACCAGGCCAGCAAACACAGCCAACACAATCACCAGGATAAATTTTATTTGAAGTTTTCTCTTAGGCGCCATACTTTTTATATTTTACATTAAATAAAAAAATATGCAATTCACTCCCCTTGACGCTTCCGGACTATGCTTATATAATTTTCTTCACTTTGCGCGAGAAGCGAAGATCGCGCTAAAGTGATAACAAGTTCTTCGCCAAAATTTACACCCGGCGACAAGCCGGATAAAAATATAAGCGACTTTTAACTTTTAATATATTTTGTTTGGCAATGACTTGGTTTGCTAAGCCAAAATTTGCTATCAAACATGAGGAGACACTTAACTAACTTCTCTTTCGCCGCGCTTTCAACAGTCCTTTTTCTTGGAGGATTGATGGCGTACCATAATTTTTCCAGCGCCGAGGAAAAAGCGGCGGCCAATAATTATTCCGCTAATAATGGAGACACCATCCAACTTTCCAATGACGTATCTATCACTGTAAATAAAAAAACTCCCACCGAAAACGTTCCGACGGAAACTCCCACCGAAACCGCGCCCATCGAACCGGTTAAAACCGTAGCTGATTGTCCGGCGGAAGTTGTCAATCTTGCCAATTGGAAACAAACTTTGCCGATCGGAGATTCCAAAAAACCGAAAGAAATTTTCCAGCCGGCGCTGGCCGACTATTCCCTTGATCCTTACTTCCGGGTGGATTCCGCCGGCGATAAAATAATCTGCCGGGCGCCTGTCAACGGAGTAACCACCAGCAATTCCGGTTATCCGCGTTCGGAATTGCGGGAAATGATCAACGGTGGAAAAGATCAAGCCAGTTGGTCGACCTCTTCCGGCACGCACACAATGACTATTGAGCAAGCTATCACCGCCGTACCGGAAACCAAAAAGCACGTTGTCGCGGGACAGATCCATGGATCGGACGACGACATCATCGCCATCCGCCTGGAATATCCTAAACTTTTTGTGGATATCAACGGCAAAGCCGGTCCAACATTGGACGCCAACTACATCCTTGGAAAAAAATTTACCGTCAAATTGGCGGCGGCCGACGGACAGATCAAGGTTTATTACAACGGCAACGCGACGCCTGTCCACACACTGAAGAAGAAAGCTTCCGGATGCTATTTCAAAGCCGGCGCCTACACCCAATCCAATTGCTCCAAAGAAAAAAATTGCTCCGACAGCAATTTTGGAGAAGTGGCCATCTACGACCTTTCCGTCGACCATAGCTAATACCGCTCGAAGCGCCTTTTTCAACTTAAAAGCATACTACCTGTAGTATGCTTTTAACTTTTCATCCACAAACCACTTTTAATATTTCGTATTTCGTTCATTTCGTAGTTCGTAAATCACTGGATGTTATTCCCCGCCGCGTCGGCGGTTACCCGGCCGTCGCGTTGATTATCAAACCTTTCAAAATTATCAAACAAAGAATTTTCCGAAGCGTCCTTGACAGTGATTCCGATTTCGTTGCCCCGCACTTCGTTTTTCACCAGCGTGTTCTTCACTGACTGGCCATAGATGTAGATACCGCGCTCGTTCCCCGAAATATTATTCTCTTCGGAATAATTCCCTCGCGACTGGGCGTTCAATCGAATACCGCGGACATTATCGCGGATTTCATTATTTAGGATGACATTTCCATCGGAAGCATATACCGCTATTCCATCCACGTTGCCATATACTTTATTGCTTTGCACCAAATTGTTATTTGATTGGCGATCGAGCATTATGCCATGCAAGCGATTGTCAAAAGACTCATTGCCGACGATTGCGTTTTGGAAACAGCGGCGGGAAATGATGATACCGTGGTTGCCGTTCCGATACGCCCGGTTATCGGCTATCAGCATATTATTGGAATCATCGTGCGGATCAAAACCGTACTGGATATTTTCATAAGCTTCATTCCCGCGCACCAGCATTCCGGTTACTCCATAAGTATAAAGTCCAAAATAATTATGATGGAATTTATTGCCCGTGACCACTCCAGTCAAAAGGTTATTGCGAAAACCTTGGTTGTTGTTTTTCCAGGAAATTCCGTACGATCCGCCAAACGGTCCTCCCCTTTTCGGAAGCCCGGCGTATCCCAGATAACCGATTTCAGAGTTGATGACATCCATCCGCCCGCTGTTTTTGGCGGTAATGTAAGCGCGGCCGGTTTCGTATTCCATATCCGGCGCGTCGGCTTTCTCATCCCAAGAGGTTATTTTTGTGTTGGATATCAGCACATTTCCGTTTTGCGATCTCATCCAGACAAAAGCCTCCGAATCGCTTTTAAGTTTCAAGTATTTGACTTCGCTTCCATCCAGAACCAAAGTGACATCCTTACCGACGTAAAGATTGGCTCGCAAAATCCATTCTCCCGGCGCCGTTTGTTCAAGAAGATTCCGATTCGCCAAAGGCAAAGCCTGGCTTATTCTTGAAAGCGTGGCTACACTGCCGCCTTGCCGTACAAAAATAGTGCTACTTGCGGCTTCATAATTCACGCGCGGCGGTTTTCGAAATATGCTTGGCGCGGTAATGTTCCGGCTAATCGGATTTCTAAGATCAGCTTTTGGAATGGCCAATTGCTGTCCGACGCCAAGAGGAGCGAAATTTCCCAGCGCGGTTTTATTGCTTCCTCTCAAGATCTTTCCCGTCGCGGGAATGTTAAATTTTTGCCGAAGACCGGCTACCGTGTCGCCCGTCTTGACGACATAATATCCGTACGGATCGCTCTGGGCTTTACTTGCCAGCTCCGCCTCAATCTTTTCCAACTCCGCGTCGCTTGTTTTTGGCAAGCCGGGAGTCACGAAAGCGTAGAGATTTCTGATTCTCTCCACTTCTTTGATTTCCGCGAGTCTTTGCTTCTCCGCTTGCGCCGCGATCAAAACATTGTTCTTGTAATTAAATATCGCGAAAAACAAAACCAGGATCAAAGAACCGGTCGCGCCATAAGATAAAACTCTTCTGAAAAAGTTGACTGAAGAAAGCCGCGCTTTGTCCCAACGGGTGATCCAGCCTTGCTCGTCAACAGTAATAAGGGCGTAAACTTTGACCACCGCCATGACAAAAGTCATCAAAATATAATCCGGCAGGATGAAAAAATCCCCCGGTTTTTCTTTGAGATGCGGATATATCTTCATCGCGCGGCTGACAAACCACCACAAAACCATCGCAATTGCCACCGGCCAATGACCGAGATAAAGCGCGGCAGCGAAAAAGATGGGTCCCAAAAGGAGCGCTAACGGCGAAACAAATTTGTCCAGCATATGCAAAGCTAACATTTTGTGATGTTTCCATATCCAGCCGGAAAAAAGAATTTTCGAATCACTGCGCAAACCGTTTCTCGTCCAGCGCACTTTTTGCTTCATAAATTGTCCAATACTCGGAACGCCGGCAGTATAAACACGTACATCCCGCAAATAGCGCGTCTTCCAGCCATCCTGATGAACCAGACGGGTCAGGGTCTTATCATCTCCGCTAATCATCGGCCTACCCCAGAAAGTTTCATTCACTAAGATATCCAATTTATCGGCAATAGCTTTTTTTCGATAAACCGCCGTCCGGCCGGAAAGACAAAGCAAAGCATCGGAAACAACCGCTAAAAAGGGATATTCCAAAAGATACCGGTCATCTAACAAAATTTTGAAAAGCTTTCTGGCCAGCGTATTGGTTTTCAGGACATCTTGCCTGGTTACCAAGCCTCCGACTGCCGGATCGGCAAATGGACCTGTAATTTTGTTTTTAATATTGGGACTCCAAACCGTGTCGGAATCAACCAGCGCCACGATTTCGCTTCGAGATATTTTTATTCCATCCGCCAGCGCCGGGCGCTTGCCGGGCTTTTCCGTCACAATGAGACGGGCACCGGAAAAATCTTTCTGAAATTCTTCAAACAAGGCGATATTCCTCTTATCTGAATAATCTATGACCGCGATGATTTCGTCCACGCCGTTCCTTTTCCAAGAATCAAGCGCCGGACGAAAAAGATTCGGATTTTCGTTATAAACCGGCGTAACGACTGAGATTGAAGTATCCAAGTTTCCTTCCGGGGTTTTGTAGGAAAAAGAAATAATTTTCCGAAAAATCCAAACGCTCCACCGCCAAACACCGATGATGCCCAAAGGAAGATAAAGCCAGAAAATCTCTAAATTGTTTTGAATAAAATTCGTTATTTGCTCAATATTCATGTTAGTATTCAAGATACATCTTATCTTTCAAATTCTCGTTTACCCGGATGACCGCGTGCAGAAGAGGCATTTTCTTTTTGGCGGCGTCGTTGGCCCAATTCATAAACGCCAAAGTGTCTTTCGGCAGACACGATCCGTCAAACGGACCAAAATTCCGGATGCCATAATC
The DNA here is from genome assembly GCA_001784815.1 of Candidatus Moranbacteria bacterium RIFOXYA12_FULL_44_15. GTDB lineage: Bacteria > Patescibacteriota > Minisyncoccia > Moranbacterales > UBA2206 > XYA2-FULL-43-15. The sequence continues at coordinate 2,512 of MFSF01000040.1, read as the reverse complement.
TTTGTTCCAAGCGGCTTCGGCGCTTTCCATCACAGTTTTAAATACTCTGTCCGCGTCCACACCGACAGACTCCGCCACCAACCGCATTTCATTAAAGAATGAAATCTTGGCGGCGTTATAAATGTTATGCACATATTTCATCATTTCCGCTTCCTTGATCGTCATATGCACAATTGGAGCGCCGAAGGGTCGATATAATTCTTCCATAACCTCCGCCGTCTTGAAATCATTGGAACCAACCACCACGACCCATGGATGCATAAAATCTTCTTCCGCTTTGACTTCGCGCAAAAATTCCGGATTCATCGCCACGGTAAAACCTTCTCCGACTTTTTTTCCGGAATATTTTTCCAATACCGGAACAAAACGGCTTTCAGTCGTCCCGGGCGGAACCGTCGAACGGATCACGATTATCGGCCGGTTCATATTAGCTTTCAACGCTTGCCCCAGACTGGACAACGCCGAATCGATAAAACGGAAATCCAGCCGATCGTTTATGGTCGGAGTAAGAACGCTGACCATATAAACGTCGCGGTCATGAGCGCACTCGGCGCCAATATTGCACGCCGTCAAACCGCCCTTATTGAGGGACTCGATAAGCATCTCGTTTATGTCCACAAAAGTCACGTCATGACCTTTGGCCAAAAATCCCTTCCCGGCGGCTTTCCCCACGAAACCGCTTCCGATAATGGTTATCTTTTGAGGCTCAAAATCAATCTTTTTTGCCTCCTGACTGCCGCTGGTATTGTTTTCCATAGGATTGTTTTTAATTTTTTATTTCACTACTACTACAACAACCGCCGAATTTTATTGCTTTTTAAAATTGCTGAAAATAAAACAAGGGAGAAGCTTCGCTGAGCCGCTCCCCGAAATCCGTCTGAAAGAACCATCCTTTTTACGCTAGTGGAAGCGTGACAGTGAAATAATCATCAAGGACTTCCGTTTTTCCTCCCAGCGTTTCGACGATCCACCGTATGAAGAAAAGGCTCTCGTCGATATCACTCTTCACTGATTTAAAACCGGTACAGCGAAACTCGAGAGTAACACTGTCCGATCCATGCGAAATCAGCCCGACGCCAAGATCGTGATCTTGGCGATTGCCCAGCATAAAACTTTTAACTCTTTCAAAAAGCTGGCCGAGCAATTTTTCAGAGTGGTTGAGAATAAACTCGTTCTCAAAAAATGTCCTATCGAGCTGAAAATCCTCTTTTGAGAAAACAGCCAGATATTCGGAAAGCTTACGAGTTGTTTTTCTGCCACTATCCTTAGACTCAAGAAGATACTCTTTTGCCTCTTTGAAAAGCGCCAGATCTTCCGAAAGTCTTTTTCCCGCCTGGGCGATAATCTCAGCGTAAGACAAGGCTCTCTCGTCGTTCCCCTGTTCAATCGCATCTTCCAACCTCTTCTGAAAACCTGCTAGAACAAGCATTTGGTTTCTTGTCCGATGCGAAAGTGCATTTTTCAAAACAGACGTTTTTCCATCGGTTGTTTGTTTCGGATACCAGCGAAAACCGTAATTCACGACTCTCATTGCTTGATTCAAAAATTGGTTTTCCTCGCCGGAAAAAGGCTCTCCGCAAACCGCCCTGTCGAACAGTAGTAGATATCCTCTTTTGAACGGCATCACGGCCATATGTTTTAACTGCTTTTTTTCAATATGGCTCCCCAGATACTGTGTCAGAGGATTATTCATCACATCGTTTGCGACAATAACCCCTCCGGACTCAATCGCCTCGGTAAGCGCCAACTTTTTTTGCGGCTCATAGAGCCTGCCGATTTCTGAGACGCCATGGCGCGGACTGTCCTCACTTTGCAAAGGATTGGCAAAAATGATTTTGTAGCCGCTTTTTCCGGAAACCGACATAAGCTCCAAAATCGAGAAACGCTGTTCCCTTTGACAAACGACGTCGGCAATCACCGCCGCCGCTTCCAGGAGATACTTATAAACACTCCCCTGATTCTCGCTTTGCAACTTTCCCAAAGTGTCAAGGGCGTTTCTTCTCATCATTTCCCAATCGACTCTGTTGTCCATAGTCCTCCCCCTTCTGATTTCAAAGAACCGATTGTTGAAAAACTCACTCAAATTCGATCTTTATTTCCACTTATACAACTATCCGACAAAAATATTTTATCCGAACCAAAAAAGCCTTCCTTTTTAGAAGGAAGGCTTTTTGGCTTACAATCGCAATCAACTCATCTTTCTTCTCAACCACCACCAGATTCCCGAGCCTATAACCAGCGCCGTACCGACAAAGGGGAGAGTTTTTCCCGCCGAAGACGGTTTTTCGTCAGCTTGCTCCACGGCGGCGACTGCTCCGTTCGTTTCTTCTTGTCCGACTACTTGTCCCGGAAGCTCGACCTTCTCTTCGCTTATGATTTCTTCCGTAACACCGGCTTCGACTCCCTGTACGGGAAATCCAGTACCGAAAAAGTTGGTAGTACTTAAATCGCTGAAGAATGTTATTTTCGAGGTTTATCCTGTTTGAGCGGGCCGCAAATGTCCAAAACTTTG
>MFSF01000039.1 GCA_001784815.1 Candidatus Moranbacteria bacterium RIFOXYA12_FULL_44_15 | reverse complement strand
AGTTTTGATCGGTAAATATTTTTGCCATAAATTATCTTGATTTGCTAATTATGGTTTTGCCATAAAAAACAAACTTGTTAATTAAAAATTAGAAAAACTCAAAATTCAAAATCACAAATTCCAAATAAATCACAATTTCCAAAATTATAAATTCAAAACGGTTTTGAAAATTTGATATTTGTTATTTTGAATTTATTTGGAATTTGTAATTTTGGATTTGGGATTTTATCGGATATTTGTATTTTGAAATCGGAATATACATTCCGCCAATAGAAGCGCCTTCAATATAAATTTCACCCTCCGAACCTCCTCTGTCTCTTCGCGTACTCATCCAGCGCTTGGCGAAATTTTTCTTCGTTGAAATCGGGAAACATTTCCGGTGAGAAAAAAAGCTGGGAATTAGCTGAGTCCCACATCAAAAATCCGTCGCTGTTGTGCGGCTCTCCTCCGGTCCGGATCATAAAATCCACGGGCGGAAGAGCGGCCGTCATCAGATTAGTCTTTATGATTTCCGGGGTGATTTTTACATCCGAAGAATATTTTCCGGCAATTCTTTCAATGGCGAAACGCATATCGTCCGTCCCGGAATAGGCCAGCATAAAATTCAGCATCTTTTTTTCAAAATGTTTCGTTTTTTCAATCAACTCGCGAATTATCTTTTTTAAAGTTTCCGGAAATTGCTCCTCCCAATGCCCTATGATATTAACTTTTGTTTCGTTTTCGTAAATTTTTTTCCCTTCCAGAACTTTTTTAAAATATCTTTTATAAATATCCAGCAAGGCCACTTTCTCACCCATAGGACGCTTGGTCAAATTGTCCATAGAAGAACCCCAGAAAGAAAAACATTTTACTCCTTTTTCTATGGCTACATCAATCAGTTTTTCGATATTTTTTGCTCCCTCTTCATGCCCTTCCCAAGGCTCAAGCCCTCTTTCTCGCGCCCAACGGCGATTACCATCGGGAATAATGGCGACGTGTTCGGGAATATTTTCCAAATTATTTTCCATGATAAGTAATCCTGCGATTTATTTTTTTACGACTCACAACCCTCCGGTCTGCAAAGACGGTTTATCGCTGCCGGAACTCATACTGAAATATTAACTCAAAAACAAAAAGCAAGCAATGCTGTTAAGCGCCGCTAAACGCTTCGGGAGACCATATATCGCGCGATTCCTTCCAAAAATTCCCGCGCTTCGGAGTTTTCGAAATCAATTTTTTCCAAAGCTTTCAAAGACTCGCCGACAAACTTTTCCGCCAGCTTTTCGGAATATTCCAATGACCCCGTTTCCCGGATGACTTTCCTGAAATCTTCCAATTCCCGCTCGCCTAAATCTTTCTTACCCAAAAGTTTCTTGATTGTTTTTCTCTGATCCCCTCTGCCGTTTTTCAGCCCCTTTATCACTAAAAGCGTCTGTTTGCCTTCAATTATGTCCGAACCGACCGGCTTGCCCAGTTTTTTCTCTTCACCGTATACTCCCAAAATATCATCCTTGATCTGAAAAGCCTTTCCTAACGGCAATGAATATCCGGAAAATCCGTCCAGCATCTTTTTGTCCGCTCCGGCTAAAATAGCTCCCAAGTGCAGCGGCCCTTCGAAAGTATAGCGCGAGGTTTTGCCTTCATGCATCCGAAGAATTTCCTTTTCGCTAGCCCGCCCTTTCATTTCCAATATTACGTCCAGCATCTCACCGGGAATGGTAACATAAACAATATCTTGCAATTTGTCCAGCGCCCGTATCAAAATTTCCGGCGAAAATTTCGCGTTGAAAATTATTTCATTGGCCATGGCCGCCGCCATATCGCCGGCAATCATCGCCATGGAATTGCCAAAGTGCTCGGCGTTTTTCCCCGGCGCGATCCGGCGGCCGATTTTTTTGTATGTTTCGTGCAAAGTCGAAACGCCATGGCGCGTAGCATCCCGATCGATTATATCATCATGTATAAGTAAAAATGAATGAATCAATTCAATTCCCATGGACGCTTCCAAAATTTCTTTCCCGTCTTTTCCGCCCGCTCCGAGATAGCCGTAATACACCAACGCCGGTCGGATTCTCTTACCGGAAGCCAGCGTAAAATCAGCGATCAATCTGATCGCCTCTTTAGCCAGCGGATCGACTTTCCCCGCCTGCTCCATTTTCCGCTGGAAATACTTCTTCATCTCCGGCTCCAGCCTTTTTTTGTAATTTTTCAGAAGCTCGATAGCTTGCATAACTGTTTTTCACTCCCCTAAATCGGATATTCGCGATACGCGCTACCATAAATCCGCCTGTAAATAATATACTGGAAAATCGGAAGAATGTCGAGAGAGAATCACTTCAGTTAAGTAATTAATTACGTAATCAATTATTTACCCTTATTCCTTTCGCAATGCCTCCGTCGGTGTTAGAAAAGAAGCTTGGCGGGCGGGATAATAACCGAATATTATGCCTACCAGCGCCGAAAACCCGGCGCCAATGCCAACTGACCACCAGGTGATGGTCAGCTCTATCGGATAGCCGAAACTTGCCGCCGCGATCTCTCCGCCTTTTGTGACCAAAAATCCGGCGGCCAGACCAATGATTCCTCCAAGAACAGTAAGAAAAATAGCTTCGAATAAAAACTGTCCCAGAATGCTCGAGTTCCGGGCGCCGACCGATTTTTTGAGGCCGATTTCAAACGTCCGCTCCGCCACCGCCACGTACATCACATTCATAATGCCTACACCGCCAACAACCAGAGAAATAGAAGTGAGCGCCAACAGCAAGGCGTTAAGAGCAAAAAAGACTGTGCCAAGAATTTCCAAAACTTCCACAATAGAGCTGACCGCGAAATCATCATCGTCTGGATTGGAAATATCGTGCAGTTCCCTCATTTTGTCGGTCGCTTGAGCCATGGTCAGATCAAGCTTGTTCATATCCCTTATTTTATATATTCCTTCCAAAATATAATCAGTGCCGTCCAGTTTCTTCTGCGCGGTTTCCAGAGGAAGGTATATCAAATCGTCAAAATTCATAATACCCATCATCGTCCCCCGGCTTTTGAGCGTTCCGACAACCTTGAACGTCTTGCCTTTTATCTTGATGCTCTGTCCGATAGCGGAAGAATCGCCAAAATAATATTCCTTGATGCCCGATCCTAAAACGGCCACTTGTTTCAAGCTTTTGTCGTCTTCTTCGGAAAACATCTGGCCTTCTTCCAAAATAACTTGCTGATCCGCCTCGGCAACTCCGGCGGTAACCCCTAAAATCATAGTCTGCTTTTTCTTTTCTTCGAAAGTGGATATGTGTTGGGAAAATGTCATCGCGTACCAAGCTCCAATGTTATCCATCTTGGCGATCCTTTCGGCGTCTTCCAGTTTGAAAGTAGTGATTGTGGTTCCTCCCGCTTGTCCCGTGGCGTTGGCGCTGGAAGTTTTGGAAACTTTGGGCACTTTCACTTCTATGGCGATTATATCCGAGCCAAACACCGTCACCTGCGTTGTGACATAATTTTTTACGCCTGAACCAAAAGACAAAACCAAAATCACCGACGCCACGCCGATCACTATCCCAAGAAGCGACAACATCGTCCGGGCAATGTTGGATCGGAGATTTTTGAAAGCAAGTTTAATTGAAACGAATAGATGATGCATAAAAATAGATATCTTCCTCATCCTTCTCGCCCGTACTCGGGACAGAGAGGGCTCGGAGCAATGTTCGCGAATGTTCCCTCTCCCCAACCCTCTCCCGATTACGGGCGAGGGGGCTGTTTTTTACTCATACCGTAGCGCTTCCATAGGAGATATCCGCGAAGCTTTGCGGGCAGGATACATCCCGAACAATATTCCGATTCCAATAGAAACCATGGCCGCCACAACGATAGACTGCCAGGAAATTATAAAAACCCAGGAATATTGGAGCGCTTGCATAATCAAATAGACAGCATAGGATAAAATTACTCCCAAAACTATCCCGACAGCTCCGCCAAAAAATGAGATGGCTGCTGATTCAATCAAAAATTGCGCGAGAATATCGGCGGTTTTGGCGCCGACCGCTTTTCGCAGTCCCACTTCGCGAATTCTTTGGTTAACCACGATAAGCATAGTATTCATAATCCCCACTCCGCCAACCGCCAGAGAAATTGCTCCAATCGCCAGAAGAAAATAGCGAAGAACGTCGGTGATATTTTTCACCATTTCCAATGCCTGTGCCTGGTCGCGAACCGAGAAATCATCGTCCGTCGGGTCATCAATACCATGCCGCTCGCGAAGAGTCGTCTTCGCATTAGCGATAGCATAAGGAATAAGCTCGGCGCTTTTCGCCTTGGCACGGATAAAGGCGATGTGATTGATACCCAGTATCAAATTTTGGGCAGTGGCTAGCGGAATGAAAACCGAATCATCCGCGCTGGCCGTCCCGAATCCGGCAGCGCCTTTGGATTTGAAAACTCCGATAACCGTGAAATTTTGGTCTTTGAGCTTGAAGACGCGCCCAATCGGATCCTCATTCAAAAAAAAATCGCGAACAATATTCTCCCCGACCACCGCCACTTTCGACATATCCGTTTCTTCCGTTTTATTCAAGAATCGTCCTTCGGCAATTTCAGTATTTTCCACGTTTATATAGCTGGCCGTCGTTCCGGTAAAAGAAACCGTGAGACTTTCTCCCTTATATTGAGCCGTCTGGGATCCCATGACATACCCCGCCGCGTCCTCGATTTCCGGTACTTTTTTTCCTCCCCGCAACGCTTCCAAATCTCCGTATTTAAGAGTCGTCACCTTGATACCCATCGCGGCCGCCGGCGGACCCTTTTCGTCGGACGCTCCCGGCAAAATGCCGATTAAATTTGATCCAATCCCGCTGACTTGATCCAAAATGAGAGCCTGCGCGCCTTGTCCGATAGATATGATAATAACCACCGAACCGACGCCGATTATGATTCCCAAAATTGTCAAAAAAGAGCGGAATTTCGCCGCCAATAAATTCTTGTAGGATATTCGGATAGGATCAATGATTCGCATAATAATCCTTCTTATCCTTATCTCCCGTAATCGGGAGAGATGTCGCGTACTCGCGACAGAGAGGGCTCGGGGTGGTATTTGCAAATGTGCCCTCTCCCCAGCCCTCTCCCGGTTACGGGAGAGGGGGCACAATAAAAAGAATTATTTCAACAACTGTTCTTCTCCATCCGCCACCCTCCTATTCTTCACCGGATCATCGGCGATAATTTGACCGTCTTTCATATAAAGTATCCTCTGGGCGTGTTCGGCGGTGTAGGTTTCGTGGGTAACAAGGACGATAGTATGTCCGTCGCCGTTTAACTTTTGCAAAATTTTCATCACTTGGAGTCCTGACTTGGAATCCAAGTTTCCCGTCGGCTCGTCGGCAAAAACCACATCCGGATTATTGACCAATGCTCGCGCGATCGCCACCCGCTGTTTTTCTCCGCCGGAAAGTTGGTTGGAAAGATATTTTTCCCGATGTTCCATCCCGACCGCGACAAGCGCGTCCATAACTTTTTTTTCATTATTCTTGTCAGGCTTCTGGTCGTATAGTAACGGAAGTTCCACATTTTCATAAACACTGGTGCGTGGCAGAAGATTAAAAGACTGAAAAACAAAACCTATTTTCTTATTGCGGATTTCCGCCAGCGTGTCGTCGTCAAACTTGAAAGTATCCTTCCCTTCGAAAAAATATTTTCCCTCCGTCGGACGATCCAGCATCCCGAGAATCTGCATCAAAGTCGATTTCCCGCTCCCGCTCGGTCCCATAATCGACACAAATTCGCCTTTTTTGATCCTAAAATCGGCGTTGCTTAACGCTGTGGTTTTCACCCCTTCGTTGTCGTAGATTTTACAAAGGTTTTGGACTTGAATTAAAGCGTTTGACATAAACAGAAGATAATGATAAAAATAGATAAACCAACAACAGGAGGAAAGTATGATAGAATATCTCAGAAAAAAGCGTCTTGAGGAAGCAACTTTTATGGCAGTTCTTCTCAGCGACCTGTTGGAAAACGCTGGCATAAATGCCAGCCCAGCACTTGCGGAGCGCACCCAAAAGAAGATTGGTCACCTTCGAGAGAAAGCTAGGGGAATTCAGGAAGCTATAAATCACCCTGAGCTGGTCTGCATGTAAATCTTATATCCCCCCCTACTTTTCTCCGCGCCTCCAACCCAGACTCGCGCCCAGCGTTACCGGCCGAGTCTTTTTTTATTTTGAAGGATAATTTTCCTTATCCCTCTCTCCCGTAATCGGGAGAGATGTCGCGACGTACTCGTCGTGACAGAGAGGGCTTACTGGCTTGTTGCAACAAC
>MFSF01000038.1:5101-6651 GCA_001784815.1 Candidatus Moranbacteria bacterium RIFOXYA12_FULL_44_15 | reverse complement strand
GCGAAAAAAAGGAATCGCAAGATGTTTGTTTTATAAAAGATAATGATACGAGAAAATTTCTTGAGGGTAACTTAAAATTGAAGAAAGGTGAGATTGTCGATACGGATGGCAATATTTTAGGCAAACACCGGGGATTGCCGCTTTATACCACCGGTCAGCGTAAAGGAATTGAGATCGGCGGCACCGGTCCGTACTACGTTGTCGCCAGGGATTTCAAAAAAAATATCTTGGTTGTTAGCAATAAAAAGGCGGAGGTTGCGCTTTATTCAAAAAAAGCTAAAATAGAAAATGTCAGCTGGGTCGCGGCGGAGCCGGAGTTGCCTCTGCGGGTATTGGCGATGACTAGATATAGAAATCCGCTGGTTTATGCTACAATTGAATCGCGAATGGACGCGAATAAAACACAAGCGAATAGGCGCGAATATATTGTAAAATTTGAAAAGGCGGAGAGGGCGGTGACGGCGGGGCAGTCGGTGGTATTCTATAATAAAAGAGGAGAGGTGCTTGGCGGAGGAATTGTAAAATAAATAAAATGTATAACGATGATTCGCAAAATTTAAGCGTGGAAGAAAAGAGAAGAAAGCGGCATGATTTGGAAATGCAGATTGTCATTTTGGAGTCGGATGGGCGGAAATTCGTCGCGGAAAAAGACGCGCTGGAGGCGGAAATCCGCAAGACAAAGTACGATATGGAACGTTTACGGGTGGAACTGGATCAGAAAGCGGAAAATTTTGAGAAAGTGAAATACAAAATCGCGCAAAGCGAGGAAGAAGTGAAAAGACTGAAGAAAAAAATGAACTTGTTGTAGCCTTTACGAATTACTAATTTCGTACGAATATACGAATTGTTAATTTCTTAACTTTAAAAATATGAAAGACAGTTTGCCGATTATTGGGAAAAGAATAGCTGCTGAAAGAAAAATGGACTGGCATAGCGGATTTGAGAAGAAATTATGGAATATTGAGAATAGTTGTAAAGATAGAAAGATGACAAGGGAAGAGGCCTTGAGACATGCTGCGAGAGAATTGAAAATAGACAAGTCCTATGATCCGCATTACAAAAGTTTGAACGAATATCTAAAAAGATACGAATAATTTTATGACTGCGAAAGATCTGCGGCAAAAATATTTGGATTTTTTCAAAAGCAAGGGGCACGCCATTATCCCGTCGGCTTCGGTCGTGCCGGAAAACGATCCGACGGTTCTCTTCACGACTGCCGGAATGCATCCGTTGGTGCCCTATCTTATGGGCGAAAAGCACCCTTTGGGAAAGCGTCTGGCAAATTCCCAAAAATGCATCCGGACGGGGGATATTGATGACGTGGGGGACAACCGCCACCTGACTTTTTTCGAGATGCTGGGCAATTGGTCGCTCGGAGACTATTTTAAGCGCGAAGCTATCGAGTGGAGTTGGGAATTTATGACTGATCCGAAATGGCTTGGGCTTGATCCAAAAAGAATATACACCACGGTTTTCGCGGGAGATGAAAAAGCCGGAGTGGACGGGGACGGCGATTCAATTGAGATTTGGAAGGAGCAATATCGAAAAGT
>MFSF01000038.1:0-5093 GCA_001784815.1 Candidatus Moranbacteria bacterium RIFOXYA12_FULL_44_15 | reverse complement strand
AGGCGGGCGTGTGCGAACTTGACCAAAAAGCGGAGAAAAATAGCCGTATATTTTTACTTGGAAAAGAAGATAATTTCTGGGGACCGGCGGGTGAGACTGGACCATGCGGACCATGCACAGAGATGTTTTACGATGTGCGGTCGGAAGAAGGCGAACTTGCCGGGACGCATGATGAGATGGTAAAATCATTTCGGCTGATGGAGATATGGAATGATGTTTTTATGGAGTTCAACAAAACCGCCGCCGGCAGTTATGAAAAAATGGCACAGCAAAATGTGGATACGGGAATGGGGCTGGAAAGGACTATCACGGTTATGTCCGGCGAGGAGAATGTTTTTGATACGGATTTGTTCTTGCCGATAATCAAAAAGATTGAAGAATTATCCGGAAAGAAATACGCGGACGAGGAAAACAAAAAGTCGATGCGGATTATCGCCGATCACATAAAAGCCGCGGTTTTTATTATTGCTGATGGCGTGGAACCATCTAATGTGCAGAGAGGGTATGTTTTGCGGAGGTTAATTAGGCGAGCTGTGCGGCAAGGGCATCTGCTTGGGATAAATAATAATTTTACAATTGAAATCGCGAAAGTCGTTCAGGAAATGTACGGAGAAGTTTATCCGGAAATTGCAGATGATAAAAATTTGCGTATTTTAGAGGAAGAGGAAAATAAATTTAGAAAGACTTTAGAAAAGGGATACAAGAGAATTGAAAGGATTATTATTAGGTTGTCTCAAGGAGAATTATATGAAGATGACGGTAGCTCTCTTTATGAAAAGATACCCTTGATTAGAATGATTGATGGTAAGGAATTATTTTCTGGCGAAATAGCATTTGATCTTTATCAATCACACGGAGTTCCATCGGAATTAACAATAGAAGAAATAAAGAAATATCATCCAAATATAGAAGTTGACTTGAATAAGTTTAATGAAAAATTAAAGGAGCACCAAGAACTTTCAAGAACGGCTTCGGCGGGAATGTTTAAGGGCGGTTTGGCGGATGCGAAGGAGAAAACTACCCAGTTGCATACCGCGGCGCATTTGATGCTGGCGGGACTCAGAAAAGTTCTTGGCGATCATATTCATCAAAAAGGATCCAATATCAACGGCGAAAGAATCCGTTTTGATTTTTCCCATCCGGACAAAATGACGGACGAGCAAAAAAAAGCGGTGGAGGAATTTGTCAATTCCGCCATTCAGGCGAACGTCGACGTGACTATGGAAGAAATGACGCCGGAAGAAGCGCGCGAGCAAGGAGCAGAAGGAGCTTTTGAACACAAATACGGCGACAGGGTGAAAGTTTATGAGATTCCCGGGTTTTCCAAGGAAATTTGCGGCGGTCCGCACGTCAAGAATACGGCGGAAATAAAAGGCGTTTTCAAAATTACCAAAGAAGAAAGCTCCAGCGCGGGGGTACGGAGAGTGAAGGCAACAGTTGTCTGAACCACTGATTAGCACTGATTATCCTGATTACACTGATCATTAACTTACTATTATAAATTTTATGGCGAAAGCTATTACCGATGAAAAGTTAATAGACGAAGTTTTGGAGCGAGGGGTAGAGCAAGTTTTTCCAGATAAAAAATTGTTCAAAGAAAAACTTTTAAGCGGAGAAAGGATTAGACTTTATTGCGGGTATGACCCCAGCGCACCGGCGCTTCATATCGGAAACGCGGTTACACTCAATAAACTTTCCCAATTTCAAAAACTCGGACACGAAGTAATTTTTTTGGTGGGTGATTTCACGGGAATGATCGGCGACCCGACGGACAAGGAAGCGACCAGAAAAAAATTGACTCGCGAGGAAGTTTTGAAAAACGCTGAAGATTATCAAAGACAAGCTAGCGGATATTTGAAATTTGACGGAGAGAATCCTGCTAAGATTATGTATAATAGCGAGTGGTCCGACAAACTGACTTTTAAGGAGGTGATTGAAATCGCTTCGAACTTTACGGTTGGGCAGATGATCCAACGGGATATGTTTCAAAAACGGATGGAAAGCAGCAAACCCATTTATCTTCACGAATTTTTATACCCGCTGGCGCAAGGATATGACAGCGTGGCGATGGATGTGGACGCGGAAATTGGCGGCAATGATCAGATGTTTAATATGCTGGCCGGGCGTACTTTGCAAAAAAATATCAATAACAAGGAAAAGTTTGTCATGACTCTGAAACTTCTGGCGGATGAAACCGGGAAAAAGATGGGGAAAACCGAAGGCAACGCTGTTTTTCTCAATCAAGCCCCTGAAGATATGTTTGGTGCGGTAATGAGTTGGACGGACGGGATAATCGCGGTCGGTTTTGAAATGGTCACGGACATTCCCATAGACGAAATTGAGGAAATAAAGGAAGCTCTCCGGGATGAAAAAAATAACCCGCGGGATTTAAAGATGAAATTGGCGTATGAAATGGTGAAAATAAGTCATAACGAAAAAGCGGCCAAAAAAGCCCGGGAGAATTTCGAGAAAGTTTTTTCGCGCAAAGAATTGCCGGATGAAATCAGGGAAGTTGAAGTTGAAAACGGATTGGACAGCGTAAGACTTGTTGAATTTATGGTTCTTTCCGGTTTGGCGAAAAGCAACGGCGACGCCCGGAGGAAAATCGAACAAGGCGGTGTTTCCATAAACGGGGAAAAAGAAACGGACAAAAACAGGATACTAAGTAAAGACAAGGACGGCGCCGCCGTCATCAAGGCGGGAAAACTGCTTTTCGCGAGAGTTGTTTTCAGCGCGGGGAAATAAAAAATAAAAAAACCTTTCTTCCGTAAAGTTTTTTACGGGGGAGGAGGAAAACAAAAAATTATGTGTGACTATTTAGCTTGCCCTAGCAGTATATCAATTATTGCATTTCTTTTAACGCTGTTGGGTATTGCCTCTATAATAATCTTCTGGAAAACTAAGAAAATTTTCATTAGTATCTTTATTTTTTCTTTTTTGTCAAATATTATTCTGTACGAAATTATCAATTACAGATTCACCGTTCTTTATGGGGGTGTATGGATATTTAAATTTACTCGATATATTTGGCCTTGGCTCAATCTTTTACTGTTCATTTTACTGATAATCAACTTTCTCAAAAACAAATATGCGAAAACAAAAAACAATTGAAAAAGCAGTCGCTTTTTTCTTGATAGTTGCTTTTATACTGTCTCCGATCAGGTTTGATGTATTGACCTCGCAAAACGCCCGAGCGGCGGAAATACCGGAGGATGAAAGATGGTGGGATTATGACGACTATATTGTAATCGATGAAGATACCATGTGGAGCGGAACAAAGGTTTTTGACAACCCGGACAAGCCCGTCATTATCGTCAACGGAGCGACTCTCACCATAGAAAAAGGAACGCGCGTGGAAATTCTGACCTTGGAAGTCTATATGGGAAGAATCATTGCCGAAGGCGACGAGAATGACAAGATTGTTTTTACCAAAGCTGTTCCGGACTATTCGGGCTATGCGGAAAGCACGAAACCTCAGTGTATGTCGGGCGAAAGAGGCCTCATACATTTTTCCGACCAAGCGTGGATCAATGGATACGGCACGGAGCCTTCGCTTTTTCGCTACGTGGAGTTCGATGATATGGGTTCCTATGATTATTTCGACGAGGAAGAATGTGCTTGCCCGGATTGCGTGGGATTCGGGAACCGGATTTTCAATGGCATTTTTCATACCGCTCACGCCGAAGAACCCGCGGAGCCGGACAGAATGAATCCGTCTATCCTATTTGAATCCGGACGTCTTCATATCGAAAATTCAACTTTCAAAAATAACTCTTACACGGATGTGAAAGTGGATATCGGGTATTACGACGGCGATCCGGCAAGCTATTTGAAAATAGCCAACTCCAATTTTTCCGGCAATAAGCAGGGAACCGCTTTGATTTCCAGCGCCAAGCGATATAATGAAGACGATGATTTCGTTTTAGCGAAAGACAGGGTTGTCCTCAAGAACAATTGGTACGGAGATTCAATCGGTCCAAGAACCGGTCCAAACTATATAATCGGCGGAGAGATTGTCAGCGGAGATTATACCCTCGATGATTGGAGAATCACTGATTTGATTGCCGATCCGGTGCTCATTATTCCCGGGATTATGGGGTCGGCTGAAGTTACTAACGCGCTAATGAGCAAAGAGCTGGTGCTTGATCCTATTCTTCATACCTATGATAATTTGGTAGCGTCTTTCGAAGAAAACGGATACGAAAAAAACAAAAATCTTTTCGAATTTCCCTATGAGTGGAGAGACAGCAACATCACGACAGCCGATATCTTGAAAAATAAAATTCAAAGCGTGAAAAGCAATACCGGAGTTTCCCGGGTTGATCTGGCGGCTCATTCGATGGGAGGATTGGTCGCCCGCTACTATATTGAAAGCCCGGCTTATCAAAATGATGTTGATCAATTGGTAACATTGGGAACTCCGCACAAAGGGTCGCCGGAAGCGTATTTGAAATGGGAGGCGGCAGAAGGATTTGAAGATCCTTTAGATAAAGTCGCGAAAAAGATTTTCCAGCTCGAAGCGCTTCACTCGGGATTTCTTGATCTCAAAGAATATATCCAAACCCGGGTAGGATCAGTGGCGGAACTTCTACCTGATTACGAGTATCTCGAAAACGCTTCCACCGGAGAGATGCGAAGCTACCTGGATAATTATCCAAAAAATACACTGTTGGACTTTCTGAACAGTCCAAGCAGGATGGAAAAAATGGACCAAGTCAATTTTTACAATATTGTCGGAGATATTGATGGCGCGGAAAATACCATTAAAAAGTTTAGAGTAATTGATAGCACAGTTTCCGGAAAATGGGAGCATGGTATGCCGGAAAATTTTTACGATGACAGCACTGATCAGGGAATTGAGTACGGATCAGGCGACAAGACCGTCCCGCTTTCCAGCGCGACTGGAATTTCAGCTGATGAAGAAATCGAAATAGACTCAGCCCATAGCGACCTTCCTACCAAAGCCCAATGCTATGTTATTAAAGAACTGACCGGGATGAGCGAAGATGATTGTGATTATGTCGGCACCTTTGAAAGAATCGGGGACATTTTGACTTTCGGCGTCTTCTCCCCCATCGACATCCAAGTCATAG
>MFSF01000037.1 GCA_001784815.1 Candidatus Moranbacteria bacterium RIFOXYA12_FULL_44_15 | reverse complement strand
GTGGTATGAGGTTATCTTATAGTCAGCTATCGCGCTGTTAATCAGCTATTAACTCTTAGCAACGCGATAATTTTATAACGCAAATGATCAAGCCGATTGTTTTAGTTGTCCTTGATGGATGGGGAATCGGGGAAAAATCTCAAGGCAATGCTCTGGAAAAAGCCAGTCTCCCCAACATTAAAAAACTCAACGCCTATTATCCCCATATAGCTTTGCAAGCTTCGGGAGTTTCCGTCGGCCTTCCCTGGGGAGAGCCGGGCAACTCGGAGGTTGGACATACCGCCCTTGGAACGGGCGCGGTAATCTACCAAAATATGCCCCGTATCACCATGTCCATCCAAAATGGAGAATTTTTCAAAAACGATGTTTTTTTGAAAGCTATCCAAAACGCCAAAGCAAAAAAAACAAGCCTTCATTTGATGGGATTAGTTGGAAAAGGCGGAGTACATTCCAATATTGACCACCTCTACGCCCTTTTGGAGCTTGCCAAGAAACAAAAAACGGAGCGCGTTTTTATCCACGCTTTCACCGATGGAAGAGACAGCCCGCCCACCTCCGGAATTGAGTCAATAAGCGAACTTCAACAAAGGCTAACCGTCGCCGGAATCGGAAAAATAGCTACTATTGGAGGGCGATACTTTGGCATGGACAGAAATAATAACTGGGATCGCGTGAAAAAATCTTATGACACGATGACTTTGGGCGAGGGACAAAAAACAGACGACCCAATCAAATATCTCCGCTCATCTTACGACCAAGGCGTTTATGACGAATATATCGAGCCCGCGGTAATTATGGAAAAAGATTCCCCGGTCGGTCTTATCCAAGACGGAGATAGCGTCATATTTTTCAATTTCCGGGAAGATCGCGCCAGACAAATTACCAAGTCTTTTGTCATTCCTGATTTTGACAAATTTTCCAGAAAAAAAATTGAAGATATTTTCTTTGCGACAATGATCCAATACGAAGAAAACCTTCCAGTTGAAGTCGCTTTCAGACCGATTAAAATAGAGAACTGTTTGGGGAAAATACTAAGTAAACAAAAGCTATCCCAACTGAGGATAGCTGAAACGGAAAAGTTCGCCCATGTCACCTACTTTTTCAATGGCGGAAACGAAGAACCGTTCCCCAAAGAAGATAGAATAATAGTTCCTTCTATTGACGTATCCAGTTTTGACAAAGCTCCGGAAATGAGAGCGGAAGAACTCACGGGAAAAGTAGTTGATTTTATCGAAAAAGAAAAGTATGACTTCATCTTAATGAACTATGCCAACGCTGATATCGTGGGACATACCGGAAATGAAACTGCCGCCATACGCGCAGTAGAAGTCATTGATGAATGTTTGGGAAAACTTATTCCTGCCGTTATTTCCAAAAAGGGCTGCCTGTTTATCACGGCCGACCACGGCAATGTCGAAGAGATGAAGAATACCAGCACGGGAGAAGTTGACACGGAACATTCAATAAATCCCGTCCCTCTTTGGTTCATCACCGCTCAAAACCATCGAAAAACCAAAAACACCGCCGAAGAAAAAGTACGCGTCGCCGGTCTTCTCAGCGATATCGCCCCGACCATCTTGGAAATTCTCAACATCAAAAAACCGGAAGAAATGACCGGCGAAAGCCTGCTGCCGATTTTAAAATAAAACATTTTGCTTTTAAAAAAAGCCCGCTGATTCCTCGAGTGGGCTTTTTATTTACCAAAGAATTTCTTATTTTATAATCTTATCCACTACCCCGTACGCCTTGGCTTCTTCGGCGCTCATGAAGTAGTCGCGCTCGGCGTCCTTTTCTACCTTTTCCAGTTTCTGGCCGGTGTGTTTGGCCAGAATTTCATTCAACGTCTGCTTTATTTTGAGAATATGGCGCGCGTGAATGTCGATATCAGTCGCCTGCCCTTGCGCTCCACCCATCACTTGATGAATCATAACTTCACTGTTGGGAAGCACTGTCCGCTTGCCTTTTTTTCCGGCCGCCAAAAGCAAAGCCGCGGCCGAAGCGGCCATACCGACGCAAATAGTGGCTACATCCGGCTTGATATATTGCATCGTATCATAGATGGCCAGCGCCGACGTCACTTGCCCGCCGGGAGAATTGATGTATATTTTCACGTCCTCTTTGGAATTTTGCGATTCCAAAAATAAAAGTTGGGCGATGACGCTGTTAGCGACAACGTCATCGATCGAACCGCCAATAAAGATTATTCGATCTTTCAAAAGCCGCGAATAAATATCATACGCCCGCTCGCCGTAGCTGGTTTTTTCGATGACAGTAGGGATGAGATATTGATTTTTCATAATTCAGTAGCGATACTAATCTACGAATTGCATACGAATGCTACGAATTTATTAGTGGCATTCGTATGCAATTCGTGTCATTCGTATCGCTTGTTATAATTTCTCAAGATATTCAAATACCTTCTCATTCTCTAAGGTATTTTTACTATAACTATACAATCTCTCCATATCAATATTCTTCTCGGCATCTTTCACCTGCTTATAATACGCCAAAGTCTTGTTCATTTCATCTTCCACCTCCTTTGTGTCCGCTTTGATTTCTTCGTCTTGGGCTATTCGTGAGATGACCAAGGCGGAGATGACCCTTTTTCTCGCCTGATCTTGCCAGTCTTTCTCCAACTCTTTCCGGTCTTTTTTGAGCTTCAAGAGATAATCATCCAGACTCATCCCCATCGACTGAATCTGGTGCTCGAACTCATGCATCATTTTATCAGTTTCTTCCCGGATCAGAATTTCTGGTAAGTCGACTTCCGACTGCTCGATTATTTTGTCGATATATTTCACTCTTCTCTCGTCTTGCGCCTTGTGTTTATTTTCATGCTCCATGCCTTCCCGCATATTTTTTCTGAGCGCTTCCAGGTTTTCAAAATTTCCCAGCGACTTGGCAAAATCGTCGTCAACTTCCGGCAGTTGCCTTTCCTGCACTAAACTCATTTTCACCTTAAAATCCGCGTTTTTCCCCGCCAAATCCTTTTTGTGATAATCCAAAGGAAAGCTAAGCTCAAACTCTTTTTCTTCGCCCTCCTTCATTCCGATAATTTGATCTTCAAAACCGGGAATAAACACGCCGCGTCCGACAATCAGAGAATGATTTTTACTTTTCCCGTTTTCAATCGGTACTCCTCCGACCAAAACCTCAAAATCGATTTCCACGCTGTCTCCGCTTTTAGCTTCCCTCCTGACTGTCACTAACTTTACCCGGCTGCCAGCCAGCTTTTCCAGTTCCAGCTTCAAATCTTCCTCGTTCGCCTGAAAAGTTTTCTTGGAAAATTCTTCATTGATTTTTTTAATCTCTTTCTTATATCCATCGCTCACTGAAATTTCCGGCATAACCGCCACTTCCGCCTTATACTCCAAGTCTTTTCCTTCTTCCAGCTTTTTTACTTCCACCCGCGGGCTGCCGATGACCTCCAGCTTTTCCTTCAAAACAAAATCGCGATAGCTTTTCTTGACGGCTTTTTCAGCCGCTTCATTGAGAATCAATTCTTTGCCGATCTTTTTCTCCACAATGTTCCGCGGAGCTTTTCCCGGGCGAAATCCCGGAATTTTTATTTCCGAAGACAGCTCGCTAGCCGCCTGATCCAGATATCCTTTCCAGTTATCCCAAGGAACGGTTATTTCGAATTCTACTTTGGATTTAGGTAATTTTTTAATTTCTGCCATATCGCTATATTATTTACTAAATTTTTCTTTATATAATCCCACGCCTTTTTTCACCGCTTCAAACGCCGCTTCCTTACCTTCAATTCCCGTAATTTCCACTTTTTTATCTTCAATGGATTTGTATGTTTCGAAAAAGTGTTTGAACTCTTTCAGCATATGTTTGTTAAGATCAGCCATATCATTCGTATCGTCCCACCTCGGATCCTTTACCGGCACCGCGATAATCTTGTCGTCGCCTTCTCCTCCGTCAATCATACGCATCACCGCCACCGGACGCACTTCCACTAGAATGTTGGTCGCCAAAGGATAGGTACTCAGAACGATCACGTCCAGCGCGTCCCCATCTTCCCAAAGCGTTTGCGGCGCAAATCCGTAGTCAAATGGATAATCTTGCGAGGTTTTCATCGCCCGGTCAAGTTTGATGAGTCCGGTCTTTTTGTCGATTTCGTATTTATTTTTGGAGCCTTTCGGAATCTCGATTATCACATTGAATTGTTCCGGAGCCTTTTCCCCCAGCTCCACATCATGCCATAAGTTCATAAATCCAAAATTTTCAATTTTCAATTTTCAATTTTCAAACAATTTTTTCAGCCAAAGGCTGATCCGCCTTTAGCGGAAATTTCTCAATTTTGAAATTTTTAAACGTTTGAAAATTTAGTCATTAAAGCATTGGAAATTGTTTAGAAATTAGAAATTCTATTTTTTTTCTTGAACTTCACTGCTTTCTTCTTTCTCCTCGCTCACATCTTCTTTTATTTCTTTTATATCATCCTGTTTCTCCTCTGCGTCTTTTGTTTCTTTTTCCGCTCCTTTGATGTCGATTTTCCAGCCAGTGAGCTTGGCGGCGAGGCGGACATTTTGACCGCGCTTGCCGATCGCCAAAGACAACTGGTCTTCCGGAACAATCGCCACCGCTTCTTTTTCGCTCTCATTAATATCCACCCGCAAAACCTTGGCCGGACTCAGGGAGGCTGAGATAAATTTAGCCGTATCGTCATTCCAGGCGATAATATCAATCTTTTCTCCACCCAGTTCGTCAATCACCGCTTGCACCCTGGTTCCTTTTTGCCCCACACACGAACCGATCGGATCAATTCCTTCCTCTGAGGAAGCCACAGCGATTTTAGTCCTTTCTCCGGCTTCCCGGGCGATTGATTTTATCTCCACCGTTCCCGCGAAAATTTCCGGCACCTCCAGTTCAAACATCTTCCGAACCATTTCAGGAGTTGTCCGGCTTAAAGTGATGCCCGGGCCTTTCGATCCGGCATCGACTTTCATAACATACACTTTTATTCTTTGCCCTATCCGGTAATTCTCCCTTTCAATTTGTTCCGACGGAAATAATACTCCCACTGATTTGCCCAATTCCACAAAAACATTCCGGCCTTCCACCCTTTGCACGGTTCCATTGATCACTTCGCCCTCCCTGTTTTTATACTCATCATACATCGCGTCCCTCTCGGCTTCCCGTATCCTCTGGATTATCACTTGTTTGGCGGTCTGCGCCGCCACCCGGCCGTAATCTTTCTTTTCCGGAAGCTCCAATTCGATAATGTCCCCGATTTTGGCGTTTTTCTTGATTTCTTTGGCTTCTTTTAAAGTGAAATCGCGTTCAGGATTGAATCTCGGCAGTTTTTCCTCCTCTTCATCTTCAGCGCTAACTGGCGCTTCTCCCACCTTAATTGACGTTTTACCTGACTTGTCTGACTCCTTTTCGATTTCCTCCGTTTCTTCTACAAATTCCCGCAAAGTTTCATCCACTACTTCTTTTACCAAGAAAAACTTGGCTCCGCCGGAAACTTCATCAAATTCCGCCCGGATATTCTGACCCTTTTTGCCGTAATCTTTCTTGTACGCCGCCGCCAAAGCCGCTTCGATCGTTTCTACGACTCTTTCTTTGGAAATGCCTTTTTCCTCGCAAATTTGCGCGATGGCGCTTCCGAATTCGCCGGTTCGTCCAGCTTCTTCAGTTTTTGTTGTTTTTCGCTTTGCCATAAAGTTGTTTTTCGCTAATTAAGTTTTTAGATAAACTGTTCGTAGATTCGCATTTCATTCGTAGTTTCGCATCGGTCTGCTAATAAAGAAAGTTCGCTTCCGCGAACTCGATAAACTACCCATACTGCCACGACTAAATGCTACCATCCGCCCTAAGTTTTGTCAAATTCGCCGAATTCTTTGTTTCTTAGCTTTCTATGATACGATATCGCGAACCGGTGAGCTTCGTCGCGCACTCGCTCGATTATTTCTTTTGGCATTTCCGGCATTGTTCCAAACGTCCGGATGTCCAGTTTTTTCCGTTCCGGACCTTTGGCGACCGCCAAAAGCGGAATTTCTATTTTATAATTGCGAAGAACACGCCGCGCCATATTGAGATGCCCCGCGCCGCCATCAAGAATGATGAGATTGGGACGCGGCCAATTGTTTCCAAACCGGCGACTCAATACTTCTTTCATCGCCCCTGTGTCATTGGCGCCTTCAATCGTTTTTATTTTAAATTTCCGGTATTGTGATTTATTCGGTTGCAATTCACCATCGGAATTATCAAAAACCACCATCGATCCGACAGAATATTTTCCAGAAATATTGGAAATATCATAACCCTCGATTCGCATTATTGCGCCGTAGAGACGAGGCAGTGCCTCGTCTCTACCCGCAATCAAGGCAATGTCTTGCAAATGTTGTAACACGAATATTTTGTTTCGCGTCTCCGCCGCCTTTTCGTATTCTTTTTTATTTGAATACTCCTCCATCTCCTTTTTCATCTGGTTTATTAACCCGCGCTTCTTCCCTTCCAATATCATTTTTATTCCCCGGATATTCTTGGCGTAATCCTTTTTCGAAATCCTCCCGTCATACGGCCCCGGACACAGCCCAATCTGCGAATCCAAGCAGCCTTTTTCCGTCTGCTGGATTTTATTATGATACGGAAAAATCTTGCGAAGAATTTTTAGCGCAATTTCGATATTTTTCTTTGATATGTATGGACCGTAAAGTTTAGTATATTGTATCTGGTATTTAGTATTTGGTATCCGCCCTTTAGATTGAGATAGTATCTCCGGTACCGGAGATACTATCTCCACTAAGCTGTTTTGCAATTTAAAATTTTTATTTTTGCTGGAATTTGGAAAAATGTCAGTTCTTCTCATAACTACCCACCTCGGAAATTCTTCCCTAGTAAGAAGCACGTACGAGAATGATTTATCATCTTTTCCATCGACATTATATTTCGGCTGGAGTTTTTTAATGAGAGACTGTTCCAAAATATACGCTTCCAAAACCGTCTCGGTTTTTCTGATTTCAATATCCGCCACTTCCCCGATCATCATCTCAATAGGACGCGTCCCCATTCGTGATTTCGTAGGGATTTGATTTATCAAACCCGCCCGGTGCATGGGTTCAATAAATTGAACCCCTACGAAATACGACCCCACCCGATCTTTGAGACTCCCCGCCTTCCCAACATAAACAACCCCGCCGTTTTTATCTCGAAAAATATACACACCAGGCGATTGAGGGAGGGATTTGAGTTTTTGGGAAATGGTTGACATAAAAATTTATCTAAGCTACAGTGATTTGTTCGAGAAAGTCCTATGCTCAAAACTCTAACCAAAAGGAGATTCCTATGTTTGGCAATCCTTTCGTCGAGAAACTAAGGCAGTTCTTTTTTGAAGCAATGGAGAGAGGCTGGGCCGCCGGGAGCGAAAAAATAGCCATTCCGCAGCTTTCTGGCTACAAAGCAATCGAGTACGCAGATGGACATCTCCACCTTGTTGATTGCTGGTGTAAAAACCAGGAATCCAATGCATCCAGTGGATTTACTACAATTTACTGGAAAGGCCATCCTGTTTGGACCATGCAGTATAGCGGAAGGTATATGCCTATGCAGAAAGTCACCGACTTTCTGAAGAGCACTATTCTCAAGTCCTACAAAGAAAAGCGCTTCTACGGAGGACGCGGGCAATGGTCTCTGTCTAGTGCGGGATTGATATACATCAATACCGTCGAGAGTAATGATTTTGAAAAGTTCTCCGGCAGAGAAACAATCCACGATACCGAGACAGGACAGCTCTACGGACACCACTGCTACTCTGGAATGGCACTTTTTATCTAGTTTTCTCGCCGTGCTTTTCTGTCTAACGAGCACCCGCCCGCCCCGGACGATCGTCAACCGACTTTCGCTCCGGGCTTTTTTATTTTCAAATAATTTTCTTCTTTATCCTTCTCTCCCGTACCCGGGAGAGATGTCCCGATGTACTCGTCGGGACAGAGAGGGCTCAGAGCCGGATGTGCCCTCTCCCCAGCCCTCTCCCGATTACGGGCGAGGGGGCAAAATTCAGTGAAATCATTTTAATCAGTGCGAATCAGTGGTTCAGACAATCCCTCAGATACCTCCCCGTCCAACTCTCCTTATAATATTTGCTAACTTCCTCCGGCGTTCCGGAAACGATCAAACGCCCGCCGCCGTCTCCGCCTTCGGGGCCGAGATCAATGATCCAATCGGCGGTTTTGATGACATCCATATTATGTTCGATAACCACCACAGTATTGCCCGCGTCCACCAGCCGGTTTAATACTCCTAATAATTTTTTAATATCGTCAAAGTGGAGGCCCGTGGTTGGTTCGTCTAAAATGTACAACGTATCGCCTGTCGCGCGCCGGGAAAGTTCCGTGGCTAATTTTATCCGTTGCGCTTCCCCGCCGGAAAGAGTCGTCGCCGCTTGGCCAAGCTGGATGTATCCCAAGCCGACATCCTCCAGGACCGCCAGCTTGTCATGGATTTCCGGAAAATTTTCAAAAAAATCTCGCCCCTCACTCACCGTCATCTCCAACACTTCAGAAATATTTTTGCCTTTGTATTTTACTTTCAGAGTCTCGCTGTTGTATCTTTTTGCGCCGCACACGTCGCATGGCAGATACACATCCGGCATAAATTGCATCTCAATTTTCAGCTGTCCATCCCCCTGACAATTATCGCAGCGGCCGCCTTTGACGTTAAAGGAAAATCTGCCTGGACCATAACCTTTGGACTTGGCGTCGCGCGTCTCCGAAAAAAGTTCGCGGATCGGCGTAAAGAGTCCGGTATACGTCGCGGGGTTCGATCGCGGAGTGCGTCCGATCGGAGATTGGTCGATCATAATGACTTTGTTGATATGGTGAGTGCCGACAATCTCGCTATGACGCCCCGGACGATCCAATGACCGCATAATGCGCGAAGCTAGGGATTTATAAAGTATCTCTTCTACCAACGTGGATTTTCCTGAACCGGAAACTCCTGTCACGCAAGTAAGCACTTTCAGTGGAAACTCTACGGTAACATTTCTCAGATTATGCTCCCGCGCGCCGCGAACAATAATGCTTTTTTTATTTTTCATGGGACGGCGAAATTTCGGGATTTCTATTTCGGCGTCATGCCGAAGATATGCCGCAGTCAGGGATTTTGGGCTTTTTATCACTTCTTCCGGCAAACCTTGGGCCACAATTTCTCCACCCAGCTTTCCCGCTCCCGGACCGATGTCCACCAGATAGTCCGCCGCGCGCATCGTTTCCTCGTCATGTTCCACAACAATCAAGGTATTCCCGATATCTCTTAACTTTAATAAAGTCTCCAGAAGCTTGGCATTGTCCCGCGCATGGAGTCCGATAGACGGCTCATCCATGATGTAAAGCACACCCACCAACTGCGATCCGATTTGAGATGCCAGACGGATCCGTTGCGATTCTCCGCCGGCCAAAGTATTGGCGCTGCGCGAGAGCATCAAATATCCCAGCCCCACGTTTTCCAAAAACCCTAACCGGTTAACAATCTCCTTCAAAATCCGCCCGGCGATAATTTGTTCGTTTTTGTTGAGTTTTAGATTTTTGAAAAAGTCAAGCGATTTATTCACGCTAACTGAACTGATTTCGGAAATATTTTTACCCCCCACCGTCACTAACAAAACCTCTTTTTTGTACCGCGCCCCGCGGCAAACCGAACAAGGATTTTGGGACATATATTTTTCAATGTCCGTCCGCACCGCGTCCGAATCGGTTTTATAATAACGGTCTTGCAAATATCCCGCCGCTCCGCGCCAACTCATATTATATTTCCAACTTGATCCGGTTTTAGATCGAAGCGTCACCGGAATTTCTTCCGCCTCTTCTTCGAGAATCATATCCGCCGCATCCGGCGCGCCGAACATCAATATATTAAAATCATCGTCAGATAAATCCCGCAGACGCACGTTGTCTTTGATGTGAAAATGGTTAGTCACCGCTCTCAAGATCGTCCCCTGCCAATTGTTTTTCTTATAGCTCCAGGGCATAATCGCCCCCTCGGCGATAGTCTTGTTTTTATCCGGCGCCACCATATCCGGATCAATTTCTTTTTTGACTCCCAAACCTTCGCAAGCTGGACACGCGCCAAATGGGCTATTAAACGAAAATAGCCTTGGTTCTAAGTCGGGAAAGGATATATCATGGATCGGACAAGACAAGTTCTGGTTAAATATGTATTCGTTAGCAGATATATTATTTTGGATTTTGGACTTTGGATTTGATTTGACATTTGGATTTTGAAATTTGGATTTTACTTTCACAAGTCCTCGTGAAAGTTTCAACGCCTTTTCCACCCCTTCGAAAATTCGTGAAATGTTATCGCTCGATATTTCCACGCTATCTACTAAAATATCAATCGTGTGTTTTTTGTACCGTTCCAATTTCACCCGCTCCCCGATTTTGGAATCAAGTTCGTATTTTTTTCCATTTATGTATGCCGCGGAAAATCCGCGCCGGAACATCTCTTCGAGCATGGTCGAGTACTCGCCCTTCCGGCCGCGTACGACTGGAGATAATATCTCTATACTGGGACATTCGATGATCTTCTTATTTTTAGACATTAAATGTCCAAGTGTGGCGCATGACTCCAATATTCGATCCACAATCTCATCCGTCGACAATTTCGTAATTTCCCGCCCGCAGACCGGACAATGGGGAATTCCGATTTTGGCGTAAAGCAAACGGAGATAATCATGGATTTCCGTCACCGTTCCCACCGTTGAGCGCGGATTGTGCGAAGCGGCTTTTTGGTCGATGGAAATAGCCGGCGACAGCCCTTCGATATAGTCCACGTCCGGTTTATCCATTTGCCCCAAAAACTGCCGGGCGTAACTCGACAGACTTTCCAAATAACGCCTCTGCCCTTCGGCAAAAATGGTATCAAAAGCCAACGTGGATTTTCCCGAGCCGGAAATTCCCGTAAAAACAATAAACTTATTGCGCGGTAATTCTAAATCAATATTCTTTAGATTATGTTCCCGCGCGCCTTTTATAATAATCTTATTCATAAATCACTCCAGACTACGAATTACGAATCGCATACAAATATACCAATGTACGAATTCAAATTTTCGTATATTCGTAAAAAATTCGTAATTCGTAGTCCGTAACCAAGCCAAAAAACTTCCCCTTTCGAGTACTGAAAACACCAGCTATTAAATTTATACAACGCCACCGCCTATTTTATCCTCACTACGTACGTTACTCTTGACTTTCGCTTATAACCCCGGCTTCTTTTTTTTACTTCCGAGGATTTTTTTACTTCTTTTTTCTGAACCCGCGCCCGGTGATCGACGAGCGCGTATTTTTCGAACATCTTTCTTTCAGCTCGCACCGCTCCGGCTTCGTCCGAACCGAAATGATGGGAAATTTCATGCCAAATAGTTTTGTAGACTCGTCTTTGGACTGTCCGTGCCGTTTTCGCTCCTTCCATTATAGCATTTCTAAAAAGAGAAACCTTGTCCGGTACCGCGGCGTGAAGCCGATTAGTCTGTTCAAAGCCTTGATACAGCCCAAATAGCGCGTAACCGCGCCGGAGCTGACACTCCTTGATTTGTGCCCTAGTCGGCCGGTCGTCTATCACAAAAACCAGGTTGTGCATCTTTTTAAGCAGCCTTTTAGGCGCCATCTGCACGGCTTCAATCGCCCACCGGTCAATTTTTTTCCTGGAAATTTTCACTCCTTTAGAAGTCTTAAGTTATTATAGCCACCCGAGATTCCCATTTGAAAATACAGCCTAACACATATTTTTTTAGAGCGCAATTTTTCCTTTTTTTTGCCTTTTTTCTTTACATAATCCAATTTAGATGCTAGCCTTAAATAAGCAACTAAAAACTTGCTCTTTGTTTATATGGACACAATGGGTAATTTAGTACAAAGCAACTTGGTATTTATACTTTTGATCCTGACCGCACTGTCAGCACTGATTCTTTTCTGGCTTACTTTCCTGCATGTGCGGCTGAAATCCATCCAAAAAAGAAATCTACAGCTTTTTTCCGGCGAGAAGACTGAAAATTTGGAAGATGTACTGGCCAAGCAGGCAGAAAACATTAAAGCGCTGGATAAAGACATCCAGGAACTATATACAATTTCCAATCAAATCAACGGTTTATCTTTTCGAGGATTCCATAAAATAGGTTTGATTCGCTTCAACCCGTTCAAGGAAGTCGGAGGCGACCAAAGCTTTTCTCTGGCTCTCCTCAATGGAAAAAACAACGGACTAACCATCAGCTCTCTTTTCACCCGGGAAGGCGCCAGAATCTACGCCAAGTCAATCACCGCGGGAAAAGCTGAAAAATATCCCCTCACTAAAGAAGAGGAGGAAGCGATCAAAACAGCTATGAAGCCGGAATTTAAAAAATAATTTCTATCATTATGCCGGAAGAGTCTTCTAAAAAAATCAATTTGCCGCCGCTTATCACTGTCAAGAAATTCAGTGAGATTTTGAATTTACCTGTCGGCGCGGTAATCACGGAACTGATGAAAAACGGCATCTTAGCGACTATCAACGAAAAAATTGACTTTGAAACAGCTTCTATCATCGCCCAGGACCTTGGCTATGAAGTGGCGGAAGAAGCGGTTGAAATCAAAGACGGGATGACATTGGAAAAGCTTCTGGATATTTTGAAACAAGAAAAAGAATCCGGCGAAAACCTCCGCAAACGCCCGCCTATCGTTACTATCCTGGGGCACGTTGACCACGGCAAAACCACCCTGCTGGATACCATTCGGAAAACTAGCGTGGTGGAAAAAGAATCAGGCGGAATCACCCAGCATATCAACGCTTATCAAGTCAAGAAAAAAGGACAACTTATCACTTTTGTGGATACGCCGGGGCATGAAGCTTTCAGCGCGATGCGCGAACGCGGAGTCAGCTTGGCCGATATCGCGGTTTTGGTAGTGGCGGCCGACGACGGCGTCCGTCCGCAGACCAAAGAAGTAATTGAGTATTTATTGTCTAAAAAAATTCCTACGGTTGTAGCCATAAACAAAATCGACAAACCGGAAGCCAACCCGCAGCGAGTTAAACAGGAGTTGGCCGATAATGGAATCCTTTTGGAAGAATGGGGCGGAGAAGTCTTGAGCTCCAAAATAAGCGCCAAGCAAAACATAGGCATCGACGATCTTCTGGACAATATTTTGCTTTTGGATGAAGTGGAAAATTTCAAATCCGATTGGAAGCGCGATGCTTTGGGAATCGTCTTGGAATCCCATCTTGATCCGCAAAAAGGACCCGTAGCCACGGCACTCGTAAAAACCGGCACGCTCAAGGAGGGTCAGGACATCATTGCGGGAAAAACTTTCGGGCGGGTGCGCCGCATCGAAAACTTCCTGGGAAAAAGAATTCTGGAAGCCGGACCAGGAACTCCAATCAGCATCATCGGCCTCAACGAAGCCCCCAGTTCCAATGAAGTCATCCAGGTAGTCACCAAATCCACCGCCAAAGCTATGTCGCATGAAGCCAGAAAAGGCCGCTATGGGGAAGTTTCCGAGAACTTAAGCGCGCAGAAGATAATGAAAACCATTGCCGACGAAAAGATCAAGCGGCTTAATATCATTTTGAAATCCGACGTACAGGGTTCACTGGAAGCCATCGAACAGATCTTGGGCGAAATCAAATCAGATGAAGTAGCCATTGACTATATCAGCACCGGGGTCGGGAACATAACTGAAACTGACATTCGGCTGGCGGAAAGTTCCAACGCGGTCATATTCGGCTTCAATGTCGACGCCACGCCCGTTGCCAAGAGAATGGCCCAAAACACCAAAGTAGAGATCAAGAGCTATAAGATAATCTACGAACTGGTTGAAGACATCAAAAACCGCTTGATTGAAATGCTTCCGCCGGAAATAGAAAGGACGGATTTTGGAAAAATGAAAGTGTTGGCAGTTTTCAAAACAGGGAAGAAGGATATGATTGTCGGAGGAAAAATAATTTCCGGAAAAATAGTCAAGGGTTCTTTGATGGAAGTTTCGCGGGAAGATAATATTATTGGCAAAGGAGCCTTGGATAATCTTCAAGAGAATAAAATTAACGTTGACGAATGCGCTTCCGGCAAAGAATGCGGAATCACTTTCCTGGGCGAAACCAAAATAAAGGAAGGCGACGTGCTCGCCAGTTATAAGGAAGAAGTTAAGAAGAAGACTTTATAAATTCTTCGATGAACACTCGCGTTGCTAAAATTAACGGATTAATCCAGGATATTTTAAACAACATCATCCTCAAAGACCTCTCTCTCAAAGAGGGTGTTTTTATTACTATCTCTAAAGTTGACACGACGTCCGATCTTCGCTATACTCGGGTGTCCGTAAGTATTTTCCCGGAACGGGAAATCAAATACGCCGTAAAAACTCTGGAACATGAACTGTACAAAATGCAGGGAACGCTGAACCGGAAACTCCATATGAAGCCCCTGCCCAAAATTGAGTTCAGAGTCGACATGACTGAATCGCGAGCGGACGAAATCGAAAAACTTTTAAGAGAAATCTAGCCGACGCGAATCTGCGAATGAATCCGAATTCACGAATTTATTCGTAGATTCGAAGATTTGCATACATTCGCAGATTCGAATCGGTTTTGTTGTTTATGCAGAATTTCTCCCAAGAATTTCACACACTGAACTATGTTATCAAGGAATCCGATAATATATTACTTTTCGCTCACTCGCGTCCGGACGGCGATACGGTAGGATCAGTCCTGGCTCTCAAAAGCTACATCCAATCCCTCGGGAAAAAAGTCGACGTCGCCTGTTTCGATCCGTTCCCGGTTTATCTCCGGTCGCTCACCGATGAGCAGTTCAAACTCCCCAACCAATTGGATCTTTCCGGCTATAAACTGATAATCGCCGCCGACAGCGTGGAACGGGGTTTCCAAAAAATCCAAGCCGGTTTGAACAACTCGCAAATCATCGCGCTTATCGACCATCACCCGGATATTACCATCCGGGGAGACATTAATATAATCGACTCTGAATATTCTTCCGTTTGCGAAATTATCTACAACTTTTTTGCCAAAAATAAAATCGAGATCAATCGCGAAATAGCCGCTTACCTGCTTTTGGGCATTCTCTCCGACACGGGAATTTTCCAGCACTCCAACACTACCCCGCGCGTGATGGAAATCGCTTCGCATTTGATGAAAAAGGGCGCGCCGATGGCCAAAATTGTCGATACCACTTTTGCCAACAAAAAAATTTCCACTTTGAAACTCTGGGGGAGGGCGTTTGAAAAAGCCAAAATAAACCCGGAAAGCGGAATGATTGTTTCAGTCTTGACCAAGGGAGAATTAGAAGAATGCGACGCCAGCACGGAGGACATCGCCCAAGTGGCCGGCATCCTGAATACCGTTCCGGGAACGAAGTTTTCCCTCATCCTGTCCGAACGCGACGACGGAATCATCAAGGGCTCTTTCCGCTCGGAAGAATACAAGGGCGTGGACGTTTCGCGCATCGCCGCCCAGTTCGGCGGCGGCGGCCACCGCCTCGCCAGCGGCTTTGAGGTCAAGGGAAAGATTCAAGAGACAGAGAATGGATGGAGAATTATTTAAATTGAAATTATACTGATCTTTTCTTGAATTGAATTTTTTATGCTGATCCAATCCGCCGATTGCAACATGACCGGCATCGGATCGGATTCGGCATCCTCAAAAAAAGCCAGGCTCTTCAATATATGAAGCTTGTTGAATTTTATGTTTTTGTATTTTTTTGAAAATATATCCAGCAGATCTTCGAGAGTATGCTTTTTTAAAAGAAAAAATAGATCAATAAAATCCTTCTTGCTTCCCCGCGACGATATGGCATCGATTTTCATAGCAGCAACATCGCGCTCATCGGCCAAATTTATGTTTTTTGAGGAAACTAGCGGAAAAACAAGGTCATAATCATACTTGAAGAAACTAACCTTAATATTATCCAGAAGACCATTTATCGTTCCCTCCTCTTCACTAATCAACTCAAATTTTCCAGTTTCCTCGAGATTTTTTTTCACTTTCGAATTAGAAAATGATTTTTGACAAAACCAATCCAGATCCACCGATTCTCGATGACCCAGATGAATAGCCAAAGCCGTACCGCCAGCCAGATAAAATTCATTCTTGATTTCGCTTTCAGCTATCTTTTCCAAAACGCGCTTTGTTTCCGGCTGGATTGCGTTTTCAAACATTGATCTTTATCTAACTTAAAATAGTTACACCAAAAAAGCAGAGACCTATCATTGAGCGTCCGGCTGGATAACAAGCTTTCCTTAAGCTTGTCGCTTCCATAAATATCCCGAGCCCAGCGAAAATCTTCCACATCGCCAAAGTTCAAAATCCTCTCCATAATAAACCGGGCGTTTTTTTCCACGTCCAGTTTGCCAACATCCCAGAACAATGACCGTTTTTTAAGTATTTCTTGCGTTTCCATAGCCTTATTGTAGCACAAAATAGGCAAAAATAAAAGCCCCGACGAACGATATCATCGGGGCAAAATCCTTGTAAGTGGGAAGTTTTTGATCGTGGTGATCAAGGATAACTTCCCGAAACCTTTTAAGACCCAAATACTTTTTTTGTTAACTCAAGCACTTTTTTGTTTTTGCCTACGATCTCCTTTTCTTTTTCGGGTTGATAATTAAATTCATTCAGCCCACCTTCACAAAGAAGGTGTTCTGTCACTTCATCTGATGACCACCGCCAATCCTGGAGCATTCCCTCCAGAAGTGCTGCAATGTTTTTGAATATGTACTGGTGGTACTTGGGAGATGGCTTCCCAATGTTAATTAATCCATCAAGTCTGCTCTCGGATGCCATCAAAATTTTTCCTTTAAATCCGAGTGTTTCTAATGCAATTTTTATTTTACGTCCACTTCCTCCTCCTTTCCAAATCTCGTTGTCCATTATTATATATCCGCCTTCCAGGACAAATCTAAGTATTTTCTCTACTATTCCTGGGGAGTACTCAGGGATAATTACCTCTGCCTCCAAGTCTTTGGAATATTTTTTAAAGAAATCACTCCATTCGTTCCTGTGTTTCTGTTCATCCTCGACTACCATAATTTTTTTCATCTATTCCTCCTGCCCATTTTCTTAACCGCCGGGCAAGCGGTAGTAATATTTTCCAGCCAGTGTAGCTCCCAGCCAGTCCGAAATATTCGAACTTGGGCCATAGCTGATTTTTTAAGGAACTTGTTACGACATTTCATCGTAACAGCACATTATAACTCAAAATTCGCTAAATGTCCATTGTTGAGTCAAGTTAATTTTGTATGCACCGCTTATAATTATATTTTTGGCTTATCATTGACACTTTTTAGATAGTTTGCTATACTATAAATAACGACCATAATTTGGACACTTTGTAATATTATGCAAAACCAGCTCGAAAAACTTGGATTTGATCCGAAAGAAGCCACTCTTTATTTGGCGCTCTTGGAATTGGGGGAAGCCGGAATTGTCGAAATATCGCGTAAATCCGGCCTGAAGCGGACTACGGTCTATCATATTTTGGATGATCTGAAATCTCGAGGATTGGTCAGTCAGAATCAAAAAGGCAAGAAAGTCCGCTACATGGCGGAAGATCCCCACTCCATCGGACAGAGCCTCAAGGAAAAAGAAGCGCTTTTCGAAAAAACGCTTCCCGAGCTGTTGTCGATCGCTAATATGTTCGAAAAAAAACCGGCTATCCGCTATTTTGAAGGCTTGAATGGTATCAAAGAAGTGTATAATGACGAATTGAAACACGAAAGCAGCGAACTCCTCTGCTGGTGGGCGGAAAGTTACGCCATCTTCGGCGATGAGTTTTTCTATGACTACTATGTTCCCGAGCGATTGAAGAAAAAGATCTGGGTGCGTTCCATTATGCCTCGCAATGATGCTATGGCTAAGTACGATGCAAACAATGAAAAGGAGCTGCGCCAAGTGCGCGTCGCCGATCTGGAACCAACATTCGCCGAACTGGAAATCAGCTTATATGGAAAAAGTAAAGTCTCCATTAAATCTTTCCAGGAAAAGTTCGCTCTCATCATCGAAAGCCGGGCACTGTTCAATACGCTTAAAAATATTTTTGAGTTGCAGTGGAAAAGTCTCGGGTAACTTCATTTTTTACACCACTAGTGCATTTTCACTAAAATACATTATACTTTATACATAATATCTGATGCTTTTATATGCACATCGGCGCTCATGTTTCAATTGCCGGAGGAATTCAGAATGCTCCCGAAAGGGCGGCGGATTTGGGGTGCGAAGTCATGCAGATTTTCACCCGTTCTCCACAAGGAGGAAAAGCTCCGGAATTCACGCCGGAAATTTTGAAAGAGTTTGCGTTGCGCGTTTCACGTTACGCGATACGCGACACCTACATTCACACGCCCTATTATATCAATTTTGCTTCAAGCAACAACAGAATACGTTACGGCTCAGTCAGCGTCGTCCGCGATGAGTTGGAACGCGGATCTCTTATTGGCGCCAAATACGTTATGACCCACCTTGGCACCGCCAAAGATTTGGGCGAAAAAGAAGCCGCGGCCAAAACTATTGAAATGCTCAAAAAATGTTTGGAAGGATACAAGGGAAAAACCAAATTACTTCTGGAAAACAGCGCCGGAGCCGGAGCGATTATCGGCGATGATTTAAAAGAGTTGGCGAAAATTATAAAAGGAGTAAGCAGTTCCGCCATCGCCGGCATCTGCCTGGACACCCAGCACTCTTTCGCTTCCGGCTACGATTGGCGCGATTTTGAAAAAACACTGGCGCGAATCGACGGAGAACTGGGATTAGAAAATATCAAACTAATCCACGCCAACGATTCCCAAACCGAATTCGCGTCCAATCGCGACCGCCACGAACATATCGGGAAAGGAAAAATCGACTTCACTGCTTTCAAAAACATCGTCGCCTTTGCCGAAAAAAATGGTATTGATATGATATTGGAAACGGAACATGATGAGGTCAAGGAAGATATTGAACTCCTTAAAAATTTAAAAAAAATTAAATGATTCTACTCGACTTTAGTCGAGGTTTCGAAGCTTTAGCTTCGTACGCGCGGCTAAAGCCGCAAAACCCCCGCTAAAGCGGGGTGGAATAATATTACGATGCGCGTAGCGATAATCTCCGACATTCACAACAACGAAATTAATTTGCAAAAAGTTTTGAATTATTGCAAAGATAATGACGTCAAAACTATTGTTTGTTGCGGTGATCTATCATCCAGGGAAGTTTTGGATTTTCTAAACAATAATTTTTCCGGAAACATTCTTTACACTTTTGGCAACGCTGACTATGATGACCTGCGAGAACTGGAAGATCAGAAGAAGTATAAAAATGTTTATTTATTCAAGGATTTTGGCGAAGCGGTTATCGAAAAGAAAAATGTGGCTTTTGCCCACTACCCGCAAAAAGCCAAAAATTTAGCTCTAACCCAAAAGTACGCTTTTGTCTTTTATGGCCATACCCACAAGCCCTGGGAAGAAATGATCGGAAAATGCAAAATGCTCAATCCCGGTAACGTCGCCGGAGAAATCTATCTGCCGACATTCGCGGTGTGGGAAACGAGTAGCAATGTATTTAAATTAATACGTATTCACAATTTGAAATAACTTCCGATTTTTTATTATTCAAACAAGTATCAAAAATCAAAATGCAAAAATCAAAATGACAGATAAAAATGCAAAAAGTATAAAAACATTTTGCATTTTACATTGTCATTTTGCATTTTGAGATTTGCATTTTGCATCATCAAGATGTCTAAACAACCCCAACTCGATCAACTGAATACACAAATGTCCAAGTGCAGTAATTGCGCACTAAGAAAAAGCTGCACCCAAGTCGTCCCCGGCGAGGGCTCCGCCAACGCGGAAGTTATGTTCATCGGCGAAGGTCCCGGCGCCAAAGAGGACGAACTGGGCCGCCCTTTTGTCGGCGCGGCCGGAAAGTTTTTGGACGAAATGTTGGGAACTATTAATTTGAAACGTGAGGGGGTATACATCGCCAACGTCGTCAAATGCCGCCCACCGGGCAATCGCGATCCGCTCCCTGAAGAAGTATCGTCCTGCTGGCCGTGGCTATTGGAACAAATTAAAATTATTCAACCAAAACTGATTGTCACTCTTGGTCGCCATTCTATGGAAAGGTTTTTGCCTAATCAAAAAATCTCCCAAGTCCACGGCAAAGCTATGCGCCGTGAAATCGACGGCATCGGCAAGCAAATTTTTTACACGCTCTACCACCCCGCCGCCGCCCTCTACAACGGCTCAATGCGCGAAGTGCTCATCAAAGACTTCAAAAGAATCCCGAAGATAATTAAGAAAATAAAATCCGAAGAAAACTAAAATCGCCGACAAGGCGATTTTAAATTACTTTACTGTTTTTAAAAATTCCTCCATCGTATCATACCTTTCCTTGAATATCAGATACAAGCTATCCGGTTTTTCGGGTTTTCCGATCAATATCAGAGGTTTTTCCAGTCCATAAGCAATCCCGGCTTCAATATGAACTGAGTTGCCCGCCGGCAAAAGCATAATTACTTTTTCGGCATTCCTCAATCCATCCAAGTCTTCCTTAAACACTTTTTTGAAATGTTTGTCTTCGAAAAAGTTTTGGACATTTTCAAACGCCTTCATTTGGTCTTCTGGGTGCCCGTCAGGGTTATCGGGGTCAGCCGGTGTCGAACAAAAGTTATAACAAGTCTTGCCTCTTTTTTTCAATTCATTAACGAGATACTCGCAATTTTCTTTGTTTCTAAATTTTGACAAAACGGTATAATCGGTCATGTTTTTTTGTTTACTGTTTATATTAGTGGTTCAGGTGGGACTCGAACCCACATGCCTTTTAGGCACGACATTTTAAGTGTCGCGTGTAT
Source organism: Candidatus Moranbacteria bacterium RIFOXYA12_FULL_44_15 (assembly GCA_001784815.1). Taxonomy (GTDB): domain Bacteria; phylum Patescibacteriota; class Minisyncoccia; order Moranbacterales; family UBA2206; genus XYA2-FULL-43-15. The sequence continues at coordinate 10,585 of MFSF01000037.1, read as the reverse complement.
ACCAATTCCACCACTGAACCAAGTTATTTTCTACCTTTTAGCCTTTCTATTTCTTCCTCTATGGGTTGGTTTCAAGCTATGACAATTTGGACATAACACTCTCAAATTTTCCAGCCTATTATCCATACTATCTCCATTAATATGATCCAACTCCAGGGGAAGCCTTCCATCCTGCGACATTTCTCTCCATCCGCATTCCTCGCAATACATAGGTTTCAACTCGGCATCGAATAATCTCTTTTTTAGTTTGTAACTTTGAAAATCGCTTCCTTTAATTAAAATATCCTCAAGTTTTATTAACGGCTTCCCAATACCTCTCATTCCTTTACTCCACCCATATCCCGTAAAGTGTCCTTTGTCAATTTTATAAAATTCAATATATTTTTTTATCTGAGAATAGTTCCCGCCCGCTTCTTTCAGACCCAATTTGTTCAATGCCTGCCTAATACTTGTACTTTTTTTGACAGCGTCTCTTAGTTGTCTTTCCGTCCAAGTTCTTTTTCTGTTTGTTTTTATGATTATTGGCATACTTATTTGAATATATTACTATGCAAGTATACCATAAATGATAAAAAAATATAAACTTGAGGTCGCGTCCGGAATTGAACCGGAGTACAGGGTTTTGCAGACCCTTGCCTAACCGCTCGGCCACGCGACCATATAATAAACCTTATCAAATCTATCACAACTGGTCAAACAAAAATCCCGATTTCTCGGGATTTTTGTTTCTTTTATTCGTATTTATTAGTATTTCCATTCGCAACTATTCGCAACTATTCGCATTACAGAATAACTTCCGCCAAGAGATTTCTCCGTCCGAAAGCGAAAGCTTCTTTTTTGGTTTCCATATAGATGTCTATATGATTGCCTTTGATGGCTCCTCCGCGATCCTGGCAAATATAAGTTCCCATTCCTTCAATACGCAGTTTGGTTCCGAACGGAAACTGGGGAGGACAAGCCAGCGTTTCTTTTTCCAAGACTTTGAGCCCGGAAGCGGTAATACCGTCAGACTTTCCGCACTCATCCGCCGCGGCAGTATACGCCGAAGCATTAATGGAAAATTTACCCTTGGGGTAGCTGGCGTTTTTACGCTTTTCCGCGAAACGCGCCAAAGCTTTTTCCACTTCCAGCTCGCGCTTGGTTTTCTCCGGCACGAAACCTTCCGAACCGAATTGCGCCAAAGCCAGTCTTTTTTCCTTGATAACTCCGTTTTCAATTATCAAATTGCTGTCTATTTTGAAATTTATTTTTGTTTCATTAGATTCCACGGCTTCCTGAGCGAAAGCCAATTTCGGAGCGATTATCGCGAAAAGGATAACCAGCGCCACGGCGATTCTAATGATACGCATTTATTACCCTTAATTGTTAAACTGCCTCAATGCAGGTCATATAAAAAAGCCTCTTCTTGAGACTCGTCTAAATGACTTATCATTATAGCGGAAGAAAACCAAAAAGTCAAATCATTATGCTATCTTTTGGCTCAAATAAGCCATTCTTGTTTTAGGAAATCCCTTGTTTAGGCTTGAATGAACCATAAAAATTCAAAATGTCCCATCGCGTTTTTTGCCTCAAAAAAGCCTTAAATCCGCTTTTTTTTATTTTCGTGAAGATTCCAGAATAGCGTTTATTCCATTCTCGTCTTGGCATTTATACTCATCACTGGCGCTATAAAAACGCTTTTTCGGTCCATAACATCCTCCATTTTCTTTGTTGATCGTCGCCATCAACGGCATCAAAAAGCCCATATCTTGAGAAGTAAAATAATTATAAAGATACCCTACTGTCCCAATCCTTTCTTTTTTTCCCATCCTCGCGAATACGCTCATATCGTCAAATTTAAGACCGCTCCAGTCCAGATGCAAAAAGACGTTACTAGCTTTCTCTCTGTATTTTTCATTCCAAAGCAGCGCCCAGCAGCTTTCCAGATGACTCCAGCAAGGACCATCCTCTATTTTTCCGTCATCCCCGATTCCCACGCCGCCTTCGATATAGTCAAACTGGCGCAAATATTCTTCATCGGTTATGTCTCCCGTCTGCGCCCCGATAGCGATTTGCATATCTTTTTTCCGGGCATAGCCGCGCATATCCGCCAAAATTTCCGCCAAGTCTTCATTGTCTTTCCGGGATTCGTCTTGGTAATAAATCTGGCCAAACAGAAAACTTTGGATTCCCGCGTCCATCGCCTGCCGAGTAACCTGCTTCAAATACCGGCGATACTCTTTTTTGGCAAAAGTAGGTTTGCAAGTATGTTCTCCCCAAACATTATCTGTTCCCAACCGGCACATTTTGGAGAACTCAAAATCCCGCTCGCCCTCCTCATATCTAAAATCGGCTTTTTTATCAATAGCTTCCGCGATGAACATTCCGTATATTACCTCCGGCTTTTCAATCTTTTTTATGATCTCCCGGGCTTTTTCGAAATCCGGCGGGCTTTTCCAGGTTTCCAGCGCCCGATGCAGATACACGCAATTGGAACGATTGACCATCGCTACGGAATTTTCCGTATCCTCTCCGTAACCGGAAAGAATCCCGTCCGCCACGCAGCCTTTGGTTTTCATTTTTTCCATGGAGATCGGTCCGGGAACGAAACCCTCCTTCACGCTTATACCGGTTTTTATATCGGTTTTTTCCGACACGGAGATAAAATCAGCAACATCCGCGCTGTCCTTGGGATAGACTGCCCAAGTCAGAAAAAGCAACAAAGCGCTTACTATCCCTATCAACGCCAGCCCTTTTCGAGTGCTGATCTGGACGCTTTTTTCCCAAACAAAAAAACTTCCAACAAAAAAAGATATCTTTTCCGCCAACCTTATTAAAAAATTTTCCGGCTTCCTGTATAAGTTCACAAACTTTGGGAAATTTTATTTTATCGGACTTCTATTATACTGCCAATCCTATTACTGTCCACTCGCCGGAAAATTGCAACAAAAAAAACAGCCTGTCTAAGCCGCGAGCTTTTTGATTTTCAAAAAATCTTTTTAGAACTTTTCCCAACTGGCGAAAAAAGAGAAATTTTCATCTCCCTCACCAATCTTCCTATATTCTCGCGGAGAGAGAGGGATTTGAACCCTCGATGCCCTTTCGGACATACTTGCTTTCCAAGCAAGCGCACTAGACCACTATGCGACCTCTCCAATTCACCCAACACACAACATGAAGTATGAAGCAAAAAATACACCTACTAAGCCTTCCTCATGTTTCATGTTTCATGTTTCATGTTTCATGTTTCATGCTGCGCGATTTCCTTTATCCCCACCAATCTCATCTTTTCTCCCCCGGGCATTCTGCCCAGAACCTCCACTATTTTATCTCCGGATTCAAGCCTTCCGTCCTTTTTCGCCTGCTCTATCAACAAATCCAAGTATCCATCCAAATCACCCACTTTGTCAAATAAATAAGCCTCCGAACCCCAAACCATCGAAAGCTGGTGGTAAATTTTTTGTCCGCAAGCGGCTACGATTATTTGAAAAGACGGCCGGAAATTGGAAATCATCCTGGCGGTAAAGCCGGATTGGGTTATCGCCAAAACCGCCCGTGCTTCGGAAGTTTTCGCCAATTTCATAGCGCTGGCGACGATTGAAGCATAATCCGAAGAAAGGTGATCCTCTATTTCAATATGGGCGGGCACATAGTCATCAAATCTCGACTCTTCCACGTCGCTGATAATTTTTGCCATTGTCTCCACGGCTTTCAAAGGAAATTTCCCATTGGCTGATTCGCCCGAAAGCATTACCGCGTCGGTATGATCAATGACGGCGTTGGACACATCCGAAACTTCCGCCCTGGTCGGAAGAGGATTCTCAATCATCGATTCCAGCATCTGCGTCGCCACAATCACCGGGCGGGCGGCGCGCAGACATTTTCCGATTATTTCTTTTTGGTAAATCACTACCTTGCTTTCATCCATCTCAATGCCCAAATCTCCTCTGGCCACCATAATCACATCCGTTTCCGCGATTATCTCGTCGATATTTTTAATAGCTTCTTTCCTTTCTATTTTCGCCACGATGCCGGGCAAATCATTTTCCCGCCCTAGCATTTTCTTTATCTTTTCCCGGGTTTCTTTTATTTCCCCGGCCGTGCTTACGAAAGACAAAGCCACAAAATCGACATCCTTTTTCAGCGCGAATTCCAAATCCTCCATGTCCTTCTCCGTCACCGCCGGAATTTTTATCTTAGAATCGGGAACATTAACCCCTTTATGATTCTTAACTGTCCCGCCATTCAAAACCCGCGCGATAACAAAACCCTCGCCCTTTTCGACAACATTCAATTTCTTCAGTCCGTCCTCAATTAAAATATTCTCGCCAATTTCTATGTCGCTTATTATTCCCGGAGAGTCAAGAAATATTCTTTTATTGGAAATTTGGTCATTGGAAATTTCCGCCATAGGCGGATCAGCCTTTGGCTGAGATTGTGTAAAATTGAAAATTGAAAATTGAAAATTAAGATCCACTGAAATATCAGAAACTAAAATATATTCGCCATTCTTAATTTCAACATCTTTCTCCACCACCGTCCTTATCCTCGGCCCCTGCAAGTCCGCCATAATTCCCAACGAAACGCCAAATTCCTTCCTTAACTCTTGGAGCGTATCGATGACTTTCCCGTTGGACTCGTGCGTCCCGTGGGAAAAATTTATCCGCGCCACATTCATTCCGGCTTTTATCATTTTTCTCAATATCTCCTTCGACTCCGACGCCGGGCCGATAGTAGCGACAATTTTAGTTCTTTTCATGGTTACGAAATACGAAATGAATACGAAATACGAAAGTACGAAAAAGGAAAGCTTGAGTGTTTCGTATTTCGTCCATTTCGTGGTTCGTAAATGCCAATTCGTAATTGGTTAGAAATTATTTCTTTACGCATTATATCATTAAACAGCAAATCAAAACAGGCAACCACAAAAAGGATTGCCTGCTGTTTTCACAAAGCTATTTTTTATTCGTAACCATTCATACTCCCATTCGTAAGTATTCGCTTTTCAATTCGTGAGCATTTGTAATTTCAGATGTTGATTTTCTCGGCCAAATCTCCAATTATGGGAAGCGGTTTCATTTTTCCCTGGAACACGCTGATTACAGCCATAATCCAGAAAATGAAAAGCGCCAAGGCCAAAAGCCATCCGAAAATCGGAACCCAGGAGAAAAACCAACCGATAAGCATAACCAAACCTTGCTTGGCGTGGAATTGCGCGAATTTTGAATCTTTCTTGGCAAGAAGCGGAATGAGGCACAAAATTCCCAAGTATCCCAAAAGCGCCCATAGCTTGTTTTTCTGCGCGTCTTTGTCTTCGGCGCTGCCGCTTCCGGAGTTTCCACTCTGTCCGACAGGAGGCTGCTGTGGAGCCGGATTCTGGCTGTTGTCCTGATTTTGGTTTTGATTCATTTGTTCTTCCATATAACACCTGCCTCTCTAGTATCGCTTAAGAAATAAATTTCCTTGCACTTATGATAGCACATATATTCCCAATCTGACAAAACCTAACTCCTACTTGATATTTCCCAATTCCTCAAGTATTTCTTCCGGAATCGGATTGTTCTTCGGACTCACCCCCGGATACCGCCACGCGCTGATGATTTTTATCTGTTTTCTATTTTGAACTTTCGTTCCACGCTCCATGCTACGCGTTCCACGTTTCTGGAACATCACCCAAATCTCCTGCTTCCAAATTTCTTTACCATTTATGATTTTCGCCGAAACCGGCTGCATCACCGCTACAGTATTTTTTACAATCCCTTCTTCTTTTCTTTTGGGGCGTTTAATAACATTCTTCACTCTCTGCTCGGAAAGCCCGTATTGCCGCATTTTGAAAACACTATGCGCCGTCCAAAGATATTCAGAGGTGTTTTTGGGAAAATTAAACATTATCCTGCCTGCCTCGTATTTTGTTTAGAAAATCTCGCGGGTTAAGAATCTGGATTTTACCGAATTTTTTGAGTTTTAGCAGGTGGACATCGCCAGTAATAATAAAACCAGCTCGGCCGGCCAAAGCACATTCAAGAAACTTGTTGTCGGACGGATCATCTTTGACAATATTCAACTTTTTCCCTGGAAAAACCAGCTTACTAATAGCAACGTAATCATCTATAAGATTTTTTATTTCTAACGACGTTAATTTGTGCCTTTTTCTGATTTTTGAATAACTTAAAACTTTCAATATTTCCAAAATTATTTCTTCGGAAACAAGTACATTGAATTCATCTCGCTCCAAAAGACGTAAAATCTTGGCCGAATTTGATTTCGGCGTTATAAGCGCACTTATAAAAACATTGGTATCAATAACAATTTTCACCTTTTTTGTTTTGTTTTCCTGGCATCCCGGATGGCTTCGTCGATCTCCTGTTCTACGATTTTAGCGTCAACATTTTTGGTTTTCGACTGAATCTTCCCTGCCAACTTGAAAAACCTGCCTTTGGCCAATTCTCTGTCCACAACAGCTTTCGGCTTGATTTTAATCGAACTGTCATTAAAACTCACCTCCAAAAAATCCCCTTCTTCGATGTCTAAAACCCTCCTTACTTCTTTGGGCAGGGTTATTTGGCCATTTCTAACAACTTTTACAAGAGTAGTCATATTTTTACATATTATGTAATTATGTAATTATGTAATTTACATTATATGCTACACATTAGTGTCTGTCAATATTTCCGAAATAACAGTCGGTTACAAAGTGTAACCGACTGTTATTATATTTCGACCGTACGATTTTCCCATACTCTTCCAGGTTGTCCCGATTTATGGGACAACTTGTTTTTCTAAACGCTCATACCCCGCAAGTTTTTTACCCGTTCCTCAATCGGCGGGTGGGTCATAAACAAAGAAGAAACTTTTTTACCTTTAAAAGGATTGGCAATGTAGAGATGGGCAGTGGCGCGGTTGGCGGCTTCGAGCGGTTCGGTATCGCGCGAAATTTTTTCAAGAGCCGAAGCCAAGCCTTCGGGATAGCGCGTAAGGAGCGCGCCATCGGCATCAGCCAAAAATTCACGCTTGCGGGAAATTGCCAACTGCATAAGAACGACCGCGATCGGCGCCAAAATGGAAAGTATTATCGCCGCTATCATAAGAATCAGCCGCAACTGTCCTCCACCCTCATTATCACGGGAACGCCCGCCAAACCAAGCCCAATGCCGAAACCAATCCGCCAAAAGCGTCACAAACCCGACCAAAACCACCACGACCGTTGAAAGTAAAATATCGCGATTGCCGATATGCGACAGTTCATGGGCAATCACGCCTTCCAGTTCTGTTTTTTCAAGTTTTTCGATAATTCCGGTCGTGAGACAAATTACCCCGTGCGCCGGATCGCGTCCCGTCGCGAAAGCATTGGGAGCGCTGTCTTGGATGATATAAATTTTGGGTACTGGCAATCCGGCGGTAATGCAAAGATTTTCCACGATATGATAAATCTCCCGGGCGTTTTTATGCGTCACTTCTTTGGCCCCGCTCATAGCGAGAACAATCTTGTCGCTCCACCAATACGACGCGAGACTCATCACGATCGAAAAAATAACCGCGCCATAAAGTATGGCGCTATTCCCCATCGCTCTCGCGAAAACATAACCGACACCGATAACAAAAACCAAAAAGCCGGTGATGTAGAGCCAGGTTAAACGGATGTTGCGATCGGATTGAGTATATAAAGTTGCCATAACAAAGTTCTAATTCACCTAATCTCTAATTCACCTAATAAAATTCAAAAATAACCAAAAGTCAAATAAAATTCCTAACACTAAATTTAAAAAATTTGTTATTTAGCATTTGATATTTTATTTTGCTATTTCGCCTTTGACCTTTTATTAGGTGAGTTCTCTAGAATTCCACTTTCACATTCTCCTTCTCCCCCTCCTCCGCCTCAAAGAATTCTCGCTTAGTAAACCCGAGCATTCCGGCCATCATGTTGGTCGGGAACACTTCCAGTTTAGTATTGAAGTCGCGTACGTTGCCGTTGTAGAACCGGCGAGAAGCCATGATTTTGTCTTCCGTGTCGGTCAGTTCCCGTTGGAGTTCCAAAAAGTTCTGATTGGCTTTCAGATCCGGATAAGCCTCCGTTACCGCGAACAGTGATTTTAACGCTCCGGAAAGCATGTTCTCCGCCTGCGATTTATCGGCCATATTCCCCGCGCCAAGAGCGCGTGTCCGCGCCTCGGTTACTTTTTCAAAAACCTCTTTCTCGTGCGCCGCGTAACCCTTTACGGTCGAAATCAGATTCGGAATAAGATCGTGTCGGCGTCTTAACTGCACATCAATATCGCTTTCCGCCTCATCTACCCGGTTCTTGAGGCGGATTAGACCGTTGTACATCGCGATTATCGCGATAACCGCGACCACCAAGATAATCCCCAAAATCAATCCAATTCCCATACTTTTATTTATCCCCTCTCACTTTTTTGCTTTCTTGAACTCTTCTTATTTTCGCCAAAGGCGAGCAAAAAAGTGGGAGGGGATGAACTTACTAATTATGATTTAATATTAGCAATTTTTAAGCCATATGTAAAATCGTATAAATATGCTACAATTAAACTGGACTGCTAACCAATAATACAAAAAGCTATGATTGATATATCAAAATACTATATTGTTATTTTGCCCTTGGTCGTTTTGACGATAATAAGGATAATAAAATTTATAATTTTCTTCATAAGACACGGGTATGATTTTAACTACGCATTGGAGCATGGGGTAACTTATGGACACATGCCTTCCGCCCATACCGGTTTTGTCGTTTCTTTGGTTACTTCCGTGGGTTATTATGAAGGTCTGAACACGGGAGCCTTCGCCGTAGCTGTTACCTTCGCCATACTTATAATTGACGACGCCGTGCGGCTTCGGATGTACCTTGGCGACCAGGGAAGATATATCAACATGCTTACTCAGGAACTGAATATAAGCGAAGATAAGTTTCCGCGCCTCAAAGAAAGAGTGGGACACCGGAAAGCGGAAATTGTTGTCGGAGGAATTTTGGGATTTATCTTAACTTTGGCTTTTGCTACAGCTTTGTCTTAACCTATAGGTTAGACTGCAAAAAAAGTACGTACTATTTGTACGTACTTTTTTAAGTCTTTGCTCTTATCCGTATAAAATTCGTCAGAAATTCGTATTAATTCGCATTCCCCAATTCTTCCAAAATCACCTTCTCATCGTTCCAAGGAATGCGCTGGTCGCCAACTGCCATCGTTTCTTCCGCTCCCTTTCCCGTCACCACCATGATATCTCCCGAATGCGCCAGCTTCAGCGCAAATCTAATTGCTTCTCTCCTATCCAAAATCCTCCAGCAATTTTTCCCCTCAACTTTACCAATTACTCCACTAAAAACTTCATTTATTATACTCTCCGGATTTTCACCATACGGGTCTTCGTTAGTCACAACAATATAGTCCGCGTGCTTGGAAACGATTTCTCCCATCATCGGCCGTTTGCCGCGGTCGCGTTCTCCGCAAGAGCCGAACACTGCGATGACTTTGGCGCCCGGGCGCTTGTTTTTTATTCGGTCAATAAGAAAATAAAGTTTCTCCAAAGAATCCGGCGTCAAAGCGTAATCGATAATCACGTTGAATCCCTTGTCGTTTTTCACGAAATACATTCTTCCCGGAATGTAGTCGATTTTAGCCAGTGCTTTTTTTATGGTTTCCGGACTGATGCCTTGCGAAAATGCCACCGCCGTCGCTCCCAAAGCGTTTTCCACATTGAATTCGCCCGGAAGTTTCAGTTCATATTTATCACCATTGATTGTATAAGCCGAGTGGTCTATTTCCAAACTGATATTTTCCGCCCGCACTAGATTGACTTTCCCGCAATCCAGCTTAGCGCAATCAATTTCTTTTTTAGTAAAGCCGTATTTATTTTTAGCGCTCCAGAGAAGATAGTCCCGTGGCTTTTCCATATCCAAATTCACCACAATCGTTAGGACGCCCCGAAACAACTTCAGTTTGGCAACTCGATATTCGTCCATATTTTTATGATAATCCAAATGCTCGCGCGTCACATTGGTTATCACCGCCACATCGTATTTGATTCCCCAAACCCGGTACTGATCCAGCGAATGCGAGGAGGTTTCCAAAACCAGATAATCGCATTTAGCATCCGCCGCTTTTTTTATGAATTTTTGGACGGAAAAACTGGACAGCGTGGTAAATTTAGTTTTATTCACCCATTCTTTTTTTCCAATCTTAAAATTAATCGTCGACGCCATAGCCACTTTATGTCCCGCTTCTTCCAAAATTTTCGCGATCATCTGCGTCGTCGTCGTTTTTCCGTTAGTTCCGGTAATCCCGATGACTTTCACGCGCCGCGAAGGAAAACCGAAAACAACATTGGCAAGAATTGCTTGAAGAAAGTGATAATAATTTTTCAGGTACTGGGGGATAAGAGATTTGAGATTCATGTAATTTGTAACTTGGTAATTAGTAATTGGGATGTTATACGAATCCGCCGAAGTCCTAATTACGAATTACTATTTACGATTTATTTCCACGCTTATTTTACCCAGCTTTTCATCTTCTGTATCATCCTATACCCCCAATACTTCCCTTGGTTCAATATTATATCATAACTTCCCGGAAATGTGACCGGCGCGGTATTTGGC
>MFSF01000036.1 GCA_001784815.1 Candidatus Moranbacteria bacterium RIFOXYA12_FULL_44_15 | reverse complement strand
TTCTCCCACCGCGCCTTTGATCACCCGGGTTTTCCTTTCATCGCCATATTTTTCTCTGACCCGCGCCAATTCATCTTTCACAATGGTCAAAATTTTCTTTTCGCTCTTGAGAATCGCTTCCAACTCGGCGATAAGCTTCAATTTTTCCGCCAACTCATCTTCGATTTTCTTCCTTTCCAAGCCCGCCAGGGTTTGCAGGCGCATTTCCAGAATCGCTGTAGTTTGCCGATCGGACAGTTTGAATTTTTTGATTAAATTTTTATGGGCTTCTTCTTTGGTAGGGGATTTCTTGATTGTTTCAATGACCGCGTCGATATTGTCCAGCGCGATTTTCAATCCCTCCAAGATATGGGCGCGATCTTTGGCCTTTTCCAAATCAAATTTAGTCCGCCGAGTAACTACAATCTTTCTGTGGGCAATATATTCTTCCAAAATATCTTTCAAATTGAGTACTTTCGGCTCGATTCCGCCCACGAGCGCCAGCATATTGACGCCGAAATTCTTTTGCAGATCGGTAAAAGAGTAAAGCTTGTTGAGTACTTTTTGCGGGTAAGCGTCTTTTTTCAAATCAACCACGATCCGCACGCCCTCTTTGTCCGATTCGTCGCGAATGTCACGGATGCCGATGATTTTTCCTTCTCGCACCAGGTCGGCCATTTTTTCAATCAGCGTAGCCTTATTGGTAGCATAAGTCATTTCCGTCACAATGATTTGAAAGGCGCTCGCTTTGGTTTCCGTGATTTCGACCTTGGCGCGAGTGAGAATTTTTCCCCGCCCGGTGCGATAAGCTTCCAAAATATCTTTTTTGTTGTAAATTATGCCGCCGGTCGGAAAATCCGGACCCTTCACGAATTCTGCTAGATCGTCAACCGATGCTTCCGGGTTATCAATCAGGTGATTCACGCCATCCACCAGCTCCGTCAAATTATGTGGCGGGATGTTGGTCGCCATTCCAACCGCGATTCCCATCGAACCGTTAAGCAATAACTGAGGAAGTCCGGCTGGCAGTACCGTCGGTTCTTTGTGCTGGCCGTCAAAATTGGGCGTGAAATCCACAGTATCTTTTTCAATATCAAAAAGCATTTCCTCGGCGATGGCGGAAAGTTTGGCTTCGGTATACCGGTAAGCCGCCGGAGAATCTCCGTCCATCGAGCCAAAGTTTCCTTGACCCTTGACTAGTGGATAGCGCAAGGAAAAATCCTGAGCCATGCGCACCATCGAATCATACACCGCCACATCGCCATGCGGATGATATTTTCCCAGCACTTCTCCGACAACTGTCGCCGATTTTCGAAATTTGGCGTTGGCTCGCAACCCCGTGTTCCACATGGAATATAAAATTCTGCGGTGGACCGGTTTCAAACCGTCCCGCACATCCGGCAAAGCCCGCGCCACGATCACGCTCATAGCGTAGTCCAGGTAGGATTGCGAAATTTCCTCGGTTATCTCTCGAGGAGTGACGTTATTTGGCTTAGTATTTTCTTGTGGTTTGGTGTCTTTATCCATAACTAAAACAATTTTTAATTTGAAATTTTTAATCAATTTTTAATTTGAAATTTCTAAATTCAATAAAAATTTCAAATTAAAAATTAAAAATTATTGACTAAATCCTTCTCCTTCAGCATTATTCTGACTGTTGTCCAAATTTTTTTGGTCTTTTATTCCCTCCAACGCTCCTTTCATTTGCCCGGTTGTATCTTGAAGGGATTTTTTCTGGGTTCCGAAATCTTCAAAAAGCTTTTTTTGATCTTCACTGATAAGCGGTTCCCGATTGGCGTTTCTTTGGGCGGCCAGCGACAAAAACCAGACAACCACTACCAAAGCCGTGAAAAAAATAGTGTATCCCCAAACATAACGCATCCTTATATTCTCAGGCTTGTTGCGAATATTCTCAATTTTTTGTTGAATTCCCATAAGCGATACCAATCTACGAATTCATACGAATGCTACGAAGAAATATTAGTAGCATTCGTATGCAATTCGTATTATTCGTATCGCTACTATTCGATTCCCATCAGCACCACTTCCATATTCTTTTCTTCCAGATCCTTCTTTTTTATGCTGAATTTTGAAACTTTGTCTTTAGGACAATTGCCCATTTCCGAGCAAAATTTCTTCTCGTCAGCCACATCCACCGTGGAACCGTTGATTTTATAGTGCATAGGAACAACCATATTAGGCTCGATTTTCCGAACGACATCACACGCTTTCTCGCCGTCAATGGTATATTTCCCGCCGATCGGAACCATCAAAATATCCACTCCATTTATGACTTCCAGCTGTTTTTCAGTGAGATCGTGCCCCAAATCGCCCAAATGGCAAATCCGCATTTCCTCCGATTCCAAGACAAAAATCGTATTCTGCCCGCGTTCCGCGCCTTCTTTGGCGTCATGATAAGCGCTTATCCCCATGATATTCACTCCTTTAACGGAATATTCACCGGGAATATCAATCACGCTCGGCTCGCCCTTCAGCGCTTCCACGTTGTTATGGTCAGGATGGTCGTGCGTCACCAAAACCAAATTAGCATTGCCCTGCGGCGGCCGCAATCCCACGGATTTGTCAAACGGATCAATAAAAATCACCACGTCATCTTGTCCGCGTCCGGCGGGTTTGGTGGTTATCTTGAAGCAGGAATGACCGTAATATTGTATTTGCATAGGGATAGTTATCAAGTTATAAAGTAAAAAGTTTATAAAGCAATGCATTTACAAACCCGAATTCTTTATAACCTTAAGAACTTTACGACTTTTAACTATGGTTAAGCTTAACATAAAAAAACCGGCATATCAAGTTGACGGCAGTGAGTTTTTCCTATACCTTAAACATACAAAAAACAAGGAGGTCTGAAGAGATTGTTTCTTCAGGATTTTTTATAGCAGTTCGTTAACAACACGACAATCCGAGAATTTTTCGGTTTTGGGATATAGAAAAGGCAATTGTTGCCGAAATACTACGGACACGTGCAAAGTAAGAGGAGAAAAGCATGAACAGTAAGAGAAGAAACTTCATTCGCTCGATTTTCGAGTATAACCGGATTGAAATCCGAGACGTCGATGCCGGAGAAGATCCATTTCTTTACTCCACCAAAAACCACGGCCCCGGCTATGTTGACGTCAAGGGAGGGGTTGGTGTTGATGAGTTTTTTGAACCGGCGTTGGATCTTCTCGCTGACATTGTCGTACGAGATCAAGTTCCGCTCGATCTCGTAATCGGTATGATGACAGGAGGAGCTCTCCCTGGGTACCGCCTCAAACAGCATCTCCAAGAGCGGCTCGGAAAAAGAATTGTGTATATTTACCAACGCGGAGCGCGAAAAGAAGGCGGGCACGGCGAGCTTGATACCGGAGATCGCAATAATCCTTTCATCACAGACAAGTGCTGTGGGCTCGTGGTTGAAGAGCTCGTAAATTTCGCCGGCACTACAACGACCGGCGTACTCTATGAACGTAAGAAGGGTCGAATAGTCGATCACGCAGCTTGCATCCTCTTCTACAAAAACCCAGTGGCCATCGAACGGCTCAAAACCAACAATATCACTCTTCACTGGGCTGTTACACTTCCGGAAGTTCTGGATTTTGGCCTTCGTGAGGAAGCCATTACCCAGAGGCAATTCGACCAGTACAAGGCTTTTCTGAAAAATCCAAAAGTTTGGAATATGAACCGCGGATACCAGTTTTTCGGATAGGAGGTCATTCGATGAGCTACAATAAGTTAATTCTACCTAGATTTTTTCTGGCCATTGACGACGGATCGGCCAGTGAGGTTGTCCGTAAAGCAAACCAGATTGTAGATGTTCCAGGAAGATACGGAATCAAAGTCAATCTGGATGCCATTATTGACAATAAGAAAGTTATCAGCGATGTCCGCGTGATAACGGGAAGACCGGTTTTTGCCGATATAAAAGGCTGGAACGGTAAACGCACTCTCCGTGAAATCGTCAAAATCGTTGCAGGCGAGGGCGCTTCCGTAGTCAACTTCTACGCTCTAGCTGATGACATGCTCGAGGGAGCAGTTGAAGAAGCGACAAAACAGGGCGTTGTCATTCTCGGCGTTACAGTATTAACCCACTACGACGAGAGTTACTGCCAGCGTCATTTCCGCCGCACTTTCCAGGAATCCGTCCAACACTTCGCCAAAGTTTCTCTCAAACGAGGTTGCGACGGTTACATTCTACCCGGAACCATGCTCGATGCGGTCGCTGGCTTTGGCGGTATCAAGTTTATTCCAGCCACGCGGCCAGTATCTTTCGAAGAACGGGAAGCGAATTTTCAAAAACAGTTTGAGGATCCCCTTGTTTGCCTCGGAAACGGAGCAACTATCGTTTCCTGCGGATCACCAGTATGGAAATCACCTGACCCTTGCAAGACGTTGGAGGATCTTGCAAAAAAGATAAACTATAATACATGAAAAGCAGTTCACTGCACAACCCAACCCCGCGAAAAACACACGAAAGGAGGTGAAAACCTGTGTGAATCGCGTGGTTGGTTTTTATTTTGCGAAAAATTTTACAAAACCGATTCACTTTTTTTACCATATCCTTAAAAAACTCAATTCAAATTGGGAAAAGACCATTCTTTTGGTGTTTTCTTAAACAGAAATTATATTTGGTTTCAACAAAGTACATTTTTTTATACTTTTATGAAACGTAATAGACTTGACAAACGAAAGGCGCTATGATATACTTGTTTCATTAAAGTACATTTTTTTATACTTTTATGAAACGTGATAGATTAACCTATTTAAATGTTAGAAGTAAACTCAAAGAGACGCGAATCTCGACCTTCACTCCGGCTTTATTCCGCCAACTTTTTGAAGTTCCTCCGCAACAAGCCAAATATTTTCTAGAAACTTATGCGAAAAAGGGCTTATTTCTGCGATTAAAACAAGGACTGTATGCTTTTTTGGACAGAGCGCCGTCAGAAGAAGAAACCGCCAATGCTTTATACAAGCCGTCTTATATTTCCTTTGAATATGCCATGTCCAGATACGGCATAATTCCGGAAACTGTTTATATCATCTCCTGCGCCACTACTAAACCCACTCGCTTTTTTGAAGTTGCGGACATCGGATATTCGTATTTTAAAATAAAAAAAGAAGCTTATACCGGCTACCGTTTGCATAAAAATCAACTTGGCGAACGAAGCAGTTACATTCTTATGGCCGAGCCGGAAAAAGCCTTGGTTGATTACCTATATTTTGTCACGCTCGGGAAAAAAACTCTCAATGACAGATTGGAACTTGGCAAATTGGACAAAAGAAAAATCGAGCGCTACGCAAAATTGTTTCAAAGAGAAAAATTATTAATGTTGATCAAAAAAATTTATGATTGACCAGGAAATAATTCTGGAACTGACTAAAAAATACCAAACGGGCGCAGAAAATATCTGGCGGGAATATTGCCAGCATGTTTTCCTGTCTTATCTTTTTCAGCAAGAAGAGAGTGATAAACTTTATTTTAAGGGAGGCACGGCACTTCGCGTTATCTACAAAAGCCCGCGTTTTTCAGAAGATCTTGATTTTAGCACTTCTTTGCGCTATAACACAATCACCATTGAAAACATACTTGTGAAAACTTTAACTGAAGTTGAACGAGAAGGAATTAAGACCCAATTGGAAGAAGCTAAACCCACAACAGGCGGCTACCTGTCTATAATTAATTTCGATATCGCGGGAAGAATTATTCCTATTAAAATTGAGATTTCGGAGCGCAATGGAGAAAAACAAGGGGAAGTAGCCATCATAAACAACGAATTTACCACCCCCTATTCAATAACTCAATTTAGGCAAAAACTACTAATCGGAGAAAAAATGCAAGCATTACTTAGTCGACATAAACCACGTGATTTTTACGATCTTTACTTTCTTCTGCGTTCGGACCTGATTGAAACGGCAGACAAAAAAAAGGTTCTGTCGCCGGCGTTGGATCTTCTTCAAAAAACTGACATTAATTTTGAACACGAACTGAAACAATTTCTTCCCAAAAGTCACTGGATGATTATCCGTGATTTCAAACACACTCTGGAGCAGGAAATAAAGCGATATTTGTAAAGTAATATTTTCAATATGGACATTCTTTCTCACACGCTTTGGGTCGCGGCGGCAGGCAAGGCCGTCAATGTTAAGAAGAAAAAGCCTCTGAAAGTTTGGATGATGGCTATTTTCGGTCTTTTTCCTGATCTTTTCGCTTTTTCGCCGGCTTTTGCCTATATGTTTGCCTCCTATATATTCCCAACCCTCCCCAAAATGTACCACCCCGGACCAAATCAAATAGAGCCGGCTACCGGAAATACCCTATTTATAAGCAATCTGACTCATAATTTATATAATTTAAGCCATAGCTTGATCGTATTCTTTCTCATTTTCGGCCTCATTTGGCTCGTTTTCAAGCAGCCAATTTGGGAAATGGGCGGCTGGCTGATCCATATCTTGATGGATATTCCCTCCCATTCCTATGATTTTTACCCCACGCCCTTTCTCTGGCCTGTTTCCGGTTTTATGATTAATGGCATCCACTGGGGAACTCCGAGATTTATGATTACAAATTACTCCCTAATTATCGCCGCATACATGATCCTTTGGATTCTGAAA
>MFSF01000035.1 GCA_001784815.1 Candidatus Moranbacteria bacterium RIFOXYA12_FULL_44_15 | reverse complement strand
ACCGTATTTTTTTATAAATTGCTCAAATAAGTCGCCCTGTTTTTTGGGGTCTATAAAACTGAAAGCAATTTCATAGTATTTAGCTTGGTCGTAAATTTGAGACTTCATACATTTATGGATAATATCTAACAAGTTTTCTTGTTTCCATAAGCTGATTTTATTTCAGCTTTATATTGGTTTCATTCAATTGCTTCGTATCCACTTCACTCGGGCTATCCATCATCAAATCTTTGCCTCGGCCATCTTTTGGAAAAGCATAAATATCACGGATCGAATCGCGATCATTGAGCGCCATAAAGATACGGTCGATTCCCGGAGCGTTTCCACCATGCGGTGGAGCGCCATATTCAAACGCGCGAATCATCGCTCCAAATTTTTTGTCTACTTGTTCTTTTGAATATCCCGCTATTTCAAACGCCTTATACATTATTTCCGGGTTATGATTTCTAATCCCGCCACTCGACGCTTCAAAACCATTGAACGACGCGTCATATTGATAAGCAAAAATTTCCAGCGGATTTTTTTCTTCCAGTGCTTTAAGTCCACCTTGCGGCATCGAAAACGGATTATGTTCAAAGTCAATTTTGCCAGCTTCAATCTCGGAATATGAATACATCGGGAAATCAACAATCCAACACCAAGCTGCCTTATTTTTATCTCGTAAGCCTAATTTTTCGGCGCAAGTGATTCTCACGGCACCCAAACTGGCACACACTATTTTCCATGTATCAGCGCCAAAAAAAATAATATCACCAACTTTCGCGCCCACAGTTTCAACAATTTTATTTGCTAAATCATCACCTAGAAATTTTACGATTGGCGATTGCAATTCTCCGCCTTCGCGCAAAATTATATATGCCAAACCTCTTGCTTCTTTACTTTTCGCCACTTCTGTCAATTCATCAATTTCCT
Source organism: Candidatus Moranbacteria bacterium RIFOXYA12_FULL_44_15 (assembly GCA_001784815.1). GTDB lineage: Bacteria > Patescibacteriota > Minisyncoccia > Moranbacterales > UBA2206 > XYA2-FULL-43-15. The sequence goes on along the minus strand of MFSF01000035.1, from coordinate 5,923 downwards.
TACGACTAAATTTCGCTCCATCCTCAACTTTCATCGCATGGACGACTCCGCCTTTCTTAACAACATCGGCAAAAACGGAAAATCCGCATTCACTGACTAATTCAGTTATTGGCTTAATTTCCAGATCATAACGCAAGTCCGGTTTATCGCTTCCATATTTAGTCAACGCTTCTCGCCAAGGAATCCTTTTAAATCTACCATCCACTTCAAGCGCAACTACTTTTTTATTGCTGAAGTTTTCCGTTATTCCAATAAACAACGGCTCCATAATATCAAAAATATCGTCTTGCGTCACAAAACTCATTTCCATATCAAGCTGATAAAATTCTCCGTAATGTCTGTCCATTCTTGGATCTTCATCACGGAAGCATGGCGCGATTTGAAAATATTTATCTACTCCACCAACCATCAAAAGTTGTTTGAATTGTTGCGGCGCTTGAGGAAGCGCATAAAATTTTCCCGGATATAATCGCGAAGGAACCAAAAAATCACGCGCTCCTTCCGGAGATGAATTGGCCAAAATCGGAGTTTGCACTTCCACGAATTCACGCTCGTTAAAATAATTTCTAATGTATTGAAAGTACTTGGCTTTTTTCTGCAACATTTCTTGCATCTCCGAACGTCTTAGATCAACAAAACGATATTGTAATCTCAAGTTTTCATTGGCTTCTTCCGCTTTTTCTTCATCAATTTCAAATGGAGGAGTTTTGGACTTATTGAGTATTTCTAGCTCAAGCACCCCAACTTCAACCTCTCCAGTTTTCAGTTTTAGATTTATCATATCATCCGGCCGAGCCAAAACATTCCCTGTTACTTTAAGAACCCACTCACTTCGAAGCTTGTCAGCTTCCTGCCAAGCCGCTTCATTAATTGCAGGATCAAACTTGATTTGAGTTAACCCATAACGATCCCTAAGGTCAATAAAAATAACCCCGCCGTGATCTCTTCTTCTATGTACCCAACCAGCTAAAGTCACCGATTGACCAATATTTGACTTGCTTAATTCTCCGCATGTATGTGTTCTCATAATTATTTCTGTCTCTTCGTAAATATTATCTAAATTACATTATGCCCTGAAAATTTGTTTTTTACAATAGCTGTATGCTGGATGTATGCTGGAGTTAAATTGAAGAAACAATAATATTGTATTAATGTTTCTATAGATTGTATAATCCACTTCTGAAGGAATGCCCAAAAGAGCAATCCTATCTAAGGCAGACGCCTTGTTTAACAAATACTGATTTGCATTGACAAAATCAATACCGAATAACGGCAGAGAAAAGTATAACGAACATATACTCTTCCCTGAAAAAAGAAGATGCTTCGCTTGCTCAGCCCACTGAAGATCAAAATAGCTAAAAGTGCTGGCGGGATGATTAATTAATCGTGGATCAATTTTTTCGGTATGATCAGAAATATTGCAATGGCAATGGCAGTCGATAATCTGATCAGGAAGCCATTCTCCAAACTCATCCATCAATACCATCTCTTGGCTGGTCAGACGAAAAGCGTATTTAAGGTACTTTGCTGTTTGGCTTATCATGTATTTTTCTCCCTTCAGAGTTGTTAATCCATATTTCACCAAAAGCTTATTAGAAGTATTGCAAGATATTTATAAAAAGGCAATATTACGGTATACTTTAGTTGACTCCTTAAATTTTTTAGACTAAGCTTAAACATATTTTAAGCTATCAACTATATGATTAAACCATCGACATTAAAAAAGGGAGATACAATCGGACTAATCAGTCCGTCATCTCCTATGGCCGCCAAAGTTACTCATCGGGTAGAAAAGGGAATAGCAACTTTAGAAGAAATGGGATTTAAAGTCAGAGTTGCTCTAAATGCTTTAAAAGCAACCGCTCATACAGCAGGAGATCCCGAAGAAAGAGCCAGTGATTTACACGAACTTTTTCGCGATCCTTCAGTGAAAGCGATAATATCTTTTATCGGCGGTTTTCATTCTAATCAGGTTTTAAAATACTTAGACTTCGAATTAATAAAAAATAACCCGAAAATATTTATGGGTTATTCTGATATTACTGTTTTACATTGGGCTATGCATACAAAAGCTGATTTAGTAACCTTTTATGGTCCAGCATTGATCACTCAATTTGGAGAAAATCCAACCATCCTTCCTTACACCAAAGAATATTTTGAAAAAGCAGTTATGTCCGGAGAACCAATTGGCAAAATTGAGCCCTCAAAAGAATGGACGGATGAGGTTTTAAATTGGTTTGAAAAAAAAGATTTAGAAAGGCCAAGACGACTAAAAGAAAACCTTGGCTTTGAATGGTTAAAAGAAGGCAAAGCGGAAGGAAAAATCTTTGGTGGTTGCATTACTTCTCTTTTACATTTAAGAGGTACTGAATATTGGCCTAATTTTGAAGATACACTTTTCTTCTGGGAACTTCCAGAAAGCAGTGCGAGTTTTATTAAGGGAGAACCTGTTGCTCGCATCGATACGCATCTTACGGATCTAGAATTATCAGGAGTATTTAAAAAAATTAAGGGCATGATTATCGGTCGACCTCTTGGCTACTCTAACGAAGAATCCGATGAACTTAAAAAAATAATCCTAGATAGAACTAAGGATTATAATTTCCCTATTTTATACGGAATTGACACGGGGCACTCTGACCCAATTATGACTATCCCTTTGGGAGTAAAAACTATTATTGATTCAGCCCAAAACAAATTTGAAATCATAGAAGCGGCAACTGTTTAAAATAGAAATTGTAAAAAAAAATGAGCCTGGCGGAAAACGATCTTCCACCAGGCTTTTTAATTCTTAAGCTATGTTGCTTACGGCTGAATGCCTCTAAGGTGCGAGTCTGTTGGGCCCGCGATAGAGATAGGTCACTTCCCGTACGTTCTTGAGTTCCAAGAGCGTCATCAGCAGTCGCGTAAGTCCTGCTCCGTAACCACCATGAGGCGGGCAGCCGAACTTGAAGAAATCGAGATAGTGCTGCAAGGGCTCTACACTCAATCCTTTCTCTTCGACCTGACGAAGTAAAACGTCATAGCGATGTTCACGCTGTGCGCCGGTAGTGATTTCCAGCCCCCTCCAAAGCAAGTCATAGCTTTTGGTAAGGCCGGGGTTGTCGGGCTGGCGCATATGATAGAAAGGCCTTACGCTGACAGGATAATTCGTGACAAAGACGAACTCGTGTCCGAACTTCTCCTTAATATAGCGGGCAAGGACTCTTTCCCCTTCGGGATCCAAATCGCCCTTTTCCGCCCTTGTCACTGCATAGCCTTGCTCCTTCAGGATGGCATACGCTTCTTCCATTGTCACCCTAGGGAAAGGAACTTCGGGAATCACGACATCCACGCCGTAGGTTTCCTTTATTCTCGTCCCAAATTCTTGCTGAAGTGACAGTAGGACGTAGCAAAGCCACTCTTCCTCCAATTGCATAACATCCTCATGCGAATCGATCCAGGAGAGTTCCACGTCGATACTGGTGAATTCCGTATCGTGGCGCGACGTGAAGGACGGATTGGCTCTGAACACAGGGCCGATCTCAAAGATACGATCGAACCCAGAAGCCATAGCCATCTGTTTGTAAAACTGGGGCGACTGAGCCAGATAGGCAATCTTGCCGAAGTATTCCATTTTGAACAGTTCGGCGCCTGATTCGCTGGCCGTTTCCATGAGCTTGGGCGAGTGGATCTCGAGGAAGCTCCTCTCCATCCAGAAACAGCGCATTGCATGTTCCATCGCCGTCTGGATCTGAAATATCAGCAGGTTCTCCGGCCGACGCAGATCCAAGAATCGCCAGTCTAATCGGCTGTCCAAGGATGATTGCCCGTTGATCGGCATATGCTGGCAGGCCGGACCAACGATTTCGATTGACTCGATGGTAATTTCCATGCCGCCAAGCTTAACGACTTCGTTCGCCACAACTTTGCCAGTGATGCAGACCGTGGACTCTTCGCACATGGCCGAGATCTGGGTTGCGATTGGATCTTCTCCAGACTGCTTCTCATGGATAGCCTGAATCTGTCCAGAAAAATCCCGCACAACCAGGAATTGACGTTTCTTCTGGTCACGGATCGTTTCAACGAATCCGCAGATTGTAACCAGCCCCCCAGTATGCTCCGAAATTTGACCGATCGGTATTCTTACCATGATAGATTCCTCGCTGATGAGAGTAGTGGCAGTTAGGGATATACACGACGCCGGAAAATTCGAGGGAAAGGAATGGCATCCCGCACATGCGTAATATTAAGGAGCCAGCGAATCAATCTTTCGACTCCCATTCCAAACGCGATGTGAGGCACGCATCCCATTTGATGCACTTCACGGATCCACTCGTATCTTGGATCGCCAAGTTTTCCCTTGTCCTGCATTCTCTCATTAAGCATACAGAGATCATTAATCTTCTCTGCCACACCCAACAATTCACCGTAGCCATTGCTGGCGATCAGATCGGCCACCATAGTTACACGGCAATCGCTGGGATCCACGCAGTACGGGAACGGTTCGATTGTTCGAGGAATACCGACTACCCAGAAAGGGCCGTCGAACATCTTAGACAGGATTTCTTCCTCAACGGAACCGAGGCCCTTGCCGTATTCAATATCGATACCTTCCTTCTGGAGATAAACTATGGCATCCTCGTAGCTGATTCTAGCGTAAGGAGTTTTAAGGCCGTCGAGACACATGCTGGTCCCTAATGTTCTAAGAGCATCCTGACTGTCTTCGTGGCAACGCTGGGTCAGCTCACTGATAATGTCCTCCACGAGGCTCATGATGTCCTCGCGATTACCAAAAGCCAGTTCCGCTTTGATGTGCCAGTACTCCATGAGATGCCGCTTGCTGCGCGACTCTTCGCCGCGAAAGCTGGGACCCATGTTGTAGACACGCTCGAAAGCATGAACAGCTGCTTCCAGATAATAACCGACGCACTGGGTAAGAAAGATGTTCTCACCATGCACATTGACACTCATCGCTGATCCATCATCGTATAGAGGCACTGGCGTAAGAATCGGCGCATCGATCTCGATGAACCTGTTCTTGTTGAACCAGTCTCTCATGTGCGACATCAGGATATGCCTGAACTTGAGAATGGCCATGATCTTGGGATTACGGATATACATGTGGCGATTTTTCAGCATCTGGTCAGTAAGAGTGGGATCAAAAATATCGAAATCACTCCTTGGCCTGGGGGTCATTTGCTTGGTAGCATCCCCTACAACACTGATCGACTTCGCCAAAATTTCCGGTTTGCTCCCGTTTTTGGACACGTGACCGATGACTTCCACGGCCGCTTCCAGATTGACCTTCTTAACAGATCGAAGGCTTCAACGCCTGTGTCAGCCTTGCTGGCCACTACTTGGACCCAGCCAGTGGAATCCGCAACATCCAAGAAAACGACATTTCCATGCCGCCTCTTTCCACTGATCCAGCCCAGCAGCGCAACTTCCGATCCACTTTCCCTGCTTGTCAGGTCTGCAATAAAAAGCTCTTTCATCGTTCCTCTCCTCTCGCTTTGTCTTGTTGCAGTAACGCGACATGTTGTGAGAAAAACTTTTGGTATTCTTCGGGATGATCTCTCCGAAGAATAGCCAGCCATCTGCCTGCTCTTGCTTTGTTCTGATCTCCTGAGTCGGCATAAACCATATCATAAGCAGCGGTTGGAGTGCTGCTTTTATCGACGAGAGACATTCTTGTCACATCGTCTAATATGGCTCTGGACCTCATCAAGATCTCTTCTGGAGACCTTTTCATGATAGATCCCCTCTCTTGGGAAATAAAAATTTAACGAACAATTCCAACAGATCCATTATCTGCCAGAATCAAGTTATAATAGCAACGGAGTATGGAAATGTCAAACGACGATAGGGTAACTATTCACCTTTTTCCAGCACCAGCCCAACCATCGCCGGATTAAGCAGTTTTTGCAGTTCTGAAACCAGC
>MFSF01000034.1 GCA_001784815.1 Candidatus Moranbacteria bacterium RIFOXYA12_FULL_44_15 | reverse complement strand
TAATGTTTCCGGTTGTTAGGGTTCCCTGAATGGTTGTATTTCCGGTAGTATCAGCTACGGAAAATACTCCGCCATCAGCAGTGATTCCGCCGTTAGCTGTTAGAAGTCCTGTCTGTGTTGTCGCGCCCGTAACTCCGAGAGTTCCGGTGAAAGCCACATTTCCGCTATCGTCAAAAGTAGCATAAGTTACCCCTGCATTTTGCACCAAGAAGTCTCCTTCGTTTGTTAAATCAACCATAATATCCCCTCCTCCAGCAGTCGTATCTTCGGAACTCAATGTCAGATTTCCGTTATCAACATGGATTTCGGTTTCCGTTCCGCTTCCAGCATTATACGCGTCATCCAATGTTGGCGCTCCGGATGCTCCGGCTGTCAGGTCGACAAATCCTCCATTGGCATAAACATACAAATTATCGTCAGTACTGTCATAATATATTGTTCCTTCAGTTGTGGAAGCCGAATCGGCAATAGGAGTTGCGTAAACTTCTCCGCCGGTTACAGTCAAATCTCCGCCGACAACCGTATCCCCGGTGTTGTTGTCAATCGTGAATGTATCGGCGTCATTCGCATTATTTCTGACTGAAAAATCTCCTTTAGATCTTACGGAGTCTGTTCCCTCATTACCTAGCGCAACAATAGAAGAGTCGAGTGCTATTTGTGTTGCGTTTAATTCACCGATATGCAACACGGCACCACCAGTAACTGCATCAAATCCGGCATCAGTATAAATTCTTCCTCCAGCTGTTATCGTTCCTGATCCGGTAGTTGAAATAGCGCCTGACGTAGTAATAGCTTGCGCTCCAAAGTCCGGTGAAATTTTTGTTCCGGCAATGGCCGCGGCAGCGTTGACATCCGCGTTTATAATAGTCAGGTCAGTAATTTCACCAGTACCAACTGAAGAATCAGCCAGCTCGCTGGCCGCCACGGAATCAGCTCCCAAATCGGCCGCTGTAATCGTTCCGTCAAAAATGTCCGCCGAAACAATTGTTTCATTGAGAATCTTTGCGCTGGTCACCGCTCCGTCCGCCAGATCGCCGACTAAAATAGTTCCGTCCAAAATTTCCGCCGTGGCGACAGATCCGTCCGCCAGAGTGGCGGCAGTCAAAGTTCCGGCCGCTAAATCGGCGGCAGTGATTGATCCGTCGTCGATTTCGGAAGTTCCGACCGCGTCGCCTTTGATTTCATCGGAGCCGACCGAATCATCGTCCAACTCGTCTTCGGAAATCGTTCCTTTTTTGATATCCTTCCCTTTGATGGAACGATCCTTGATATCATCGGAATCGATTTTTCCTTTCAGTTTCAATTTGCTATAGCTAATCCCGGCATTTTTCACAATGTCCGCGTTAGTTATGAGCGCTTGAGCCGGCAAAGCCATCATCGAAGCGGTCAACGCGACGACGAATATTTTTGCCAAGCCCGTGAGTCTTTTTCTCATTTTTATTTTTTCTTAATTTATTAACTAAAAGTATATATAAAAAACACAAAGGCATTGCTCAACCTTTGTGTCGATAATTTTCTCGGAAACCTATTAAAATCGAAAAACTGTTCGTTTTTTTCACCCGTTTTTTATTTGTTTTTTTATTACATTTAGTATTTTAATGAAATTCCGATGTTCTGTCAACAAGAAGTTATCCACAGACCGAGAGAACAAGATTCTATGCATTGGCGGGGACGACCGGGCTCGAACCGGCGACCTACTGCGTGACAGGCAGTCGCTCTAACCAACTGAGCTACGCCCCCAAATTAGTATTTTGTATATAGTATAAAGTATCTTGTATTTGGAATTTCTATACTTAATACGAAATACCAGATACAAAATACTATTTCCGTACCAGGAGAGAGACTCGAACTCTCGACCTCAGCGTTATGAGTGCTGTGCTCTAACCAACTGAGCTATCCTGGCTTTTTGGTGAGGGGGTGAATGCTCGCGCTCTAACCTCAGCCAAAGGCTGATGCGCCTTTGGCGCAAACTGAGCTATCCTGGCTTATCATTTGTTGCGGGGGCCGGATTCGAACCGGCGACCTCGTGGTTATGAGCCACGCGAGCTGCCAGACTGCTCTACCCCGCTATAAAAACTATCCTCTATTCTAGCTGAAATTTACTGCAATGTCAACCGAGATATCAGCTCTATTCCAGCACCTCAAATTCCTTCAAGAATTCTTCATAATCTCCCAATATGTCCAAGGCGGAAGCTTTGTCCAATTTGAAATCATCTTCGTGGATAATCCGGTTTCTGGTTTGGTGCGCGCGCCACAATTCCTCGATATTTTCAATCTGTCCGGGATTGATGGCGTCCAGCCGCTCGGCCATATTCTCCCCGGCGTAACCCATTCTTTTTATCAAATCGTCGATGATATTATCCGCTTCGATGACCGCCACTTTCCAATCCGACTCATTGCCGCTTTCGACCTTGGCGCGGATTTTTTCCCAGCGCTTTTTCAGCTTGCTCTTTTTTGTGGTCAGCTCCGGCGGAACGTTCATTCCGAGAATCGTATCGCGGACATCCCCCGCCAATCCCCGCTGAAAAAGCAGCATCACGATATTAACAAAAAGCACCACGGAATAAATTCCCAGAAGGAATTTTATAACCGTAAACGGCGTTGAATAATAAATTTCCCTCACGAAATCCGGAATAGCCGGCAGAATGTTTTCTAAAAATTCCATGGTTTTATATTTGATACAAAATTGACCAAAATGATATGTGTCATCCCGAGCGAAGTCCCGATGTACTCATCGAGACGTAGTCGAGGGATCTGGCAACGATAATCGAAAATTTACGATTTATAATGCAGACCACTGACAACCGAGAGCAGATCTCTCGACTTCGCTGCGCTACGCTCGAGATGACACTTGCGGTGTACATTCAACTGATTCAAGACTAGGCACGTTCCCAGGCGTGCGCCGCCCGGAGCAAATTTTCTTCATCGAACCACTTGCCCATCAGCTGAAAACCGATCGGCAGTTGTTTCCCGTCTTTTTCCACTGTGCCCGCCGGAACTGAAATAGCCGGAACGCCCATAATGTTGGCGGTCACGGTGAAAATGTCTTCCAGATACATAGAAAGCGGATCATCTGTTTTTTCCCCCAATTTGAAAGCGGGACCGGTGGTAGTCGGAGTCAAAATCAAGTCAACTTCCTCAAACACTCTCTCAAAATCTTTTTTTATAAGCGATCTGACTTTTTGAGCTCTCAGATAATATGCTTCGTAATAACCGGAGCTCAACGCGTAAGTTCCTATCATTATCCTTCTTTTCACTTCCGCGCCCAAGCCATATTTCCTGGTATCCAAATAAGTCTCCAGGAGCGTTTTGGGCAGTTCAAAGTCACTTACGCCAGAATCTTTTTTGTCGTCCACCCGTAGCCCGTATTTCACTCCGTCAAATTTTGCCATATTGGAACTCACTTCACAGGGCTGGATGATATAATAAACCGGAAGGGCATATTTATTGTAGGGCAAATCAATCTCAACTATCTTCGCTCCCATCTTTTTATATTTCTCTATCACTCCTTCCAGAATTTTTTTCATCTCTGTTTCCAATCCGTCCAGATACTCTTTGATGATTCCTATTTTCATATCTTTCACGTCGCCTGTCAGATAATCTTCAAACTTTTTATCATTGCTATGAGCCGATGTCGCGTCATATTTATCTTGCCCGGATATGGTCGAAAGAACGATGGCCGCGTCCTCTACTGTTTTGGTCATCGGTCCGGCAGCATCAAAACTCGAAGCCATCGCCATAAGCCCATATCGGGAAACCCGACCGTATGTCGGTTTTAATCCGACTATCCCGCAAAGGGACGCCGGCTGCCTGATCGATCCTCCCGTGTCGGTTCCCAGCGCCCAGACCGCCTCATCCGCCGCCACTGCCGCCGCCGATCCGCCGGAAGATCCTCCGGGAACACGCTCCAAATCGTGGGGATTTTTAGTCGCGCCATATGCGCTATTTTCCGTCGAAGATCCCATTGCGAATTCATCGCAATTGGTTTTCCCTAAAATCACCGCGCCGTTTTCTTTCAACTTTCTCACCACGGTAGCGTCATAGGGCGCTATATAATTATCCAAAATTTTCGAACTGCCGGTCGCTCTTATCCCCTCCACGCATAAAACATCTTTCACCGCTCCCGGGATGCCTTCGATCAGATTTATTTTTTCTCCCCAGTTAATTTTATCATCCACTTTCTTTGCCTGCGCAATGGCCAAGTCTTTGGTCAAAGTCAAATAGGCAAAAATATCTTTGTCCTTTTTTTCAATCGCGTCGAAATAATCCAGAGTAAGCTGCTCTGAAGTAATTTCTTTGCTAATTAACTTGTCGTGCAGTTGTCGAATCATACTATTTTCATAATTTCAAATTTCAAAGCTCAAAGTTCAAATCAAGCTCAAAGTTCAAGGTCCAAAATTTTGACATTTGGATTTGGGATTTTATTTGTCATTTGAATTTTGTCATTTGGATTTTTCACAATACTGACTTCACCTTATCATACCCATCCTTCTCTTCCGGAAATAGTTTTTTGATGCCATCGGTATTTTCAAAATCCGCCGCCTTGTCCTGGCGCGTAATGTTTTCCAATCCCGTCACGTGTGAAACCGCTTCAACATTTTCAACATCCACTTCTTTCAATTGTTCAATCCAATCCAAAATCGACGACAAATCGTGGGAGAACTTATCCACCTCTTTATCGGTTAGACCTATTCTGGCTAAGGATGCGATATGTTTTACTTCGTCCTTACTAATCATAATGTTTTCATAATTTCAAATTTCAAAGCTCAAAGTTCAAATCAAGCTCAAAGTTCAAAGTCCAAAATTTTGACATTTGGATTTGGGATTTTATTTGTCATTTGGATTTTGTCATTTGGATTTTTAAAGTCATTGCTTTAACATCTCCCTGAACTCCTCCTCCCCAATCACCTTCACTCCCAGTTCTCTAGCTTTCTCAAACTTCGACCCCGGGTTTTCGCCGGCGACAACATAATCGGTTTTTTGGCTTACCGATCCAGACACACTGCCTCCTTCTTTTCTAATAATATCCTTAGCGGCGTCTCTTGTAAAGTTTTTGAGTTCTCCCGTCAGGACAAAAGTTTTACCACGTAACGTAGAACGCGTATCGTGAAACGCGGAAGAAGCATTGATTTTGACTCCCAACTCTTGCATTTTTTCAAGCAACTTTATGTTTTCCCGGTCGTTAAACCATTCTACCAAGCTCTCCGCCGACTTCTCCCCAATGCCTTTAATATCTCTCCATCGATCAACTGAAACTTGCGGAAACAATTTAATGATATTATCCAATATTTCTGTTTTGGATTTTGGATTTTGAACTTGATTTGAAATTGGGATTTTGGATTTTGAAATTAATTGGGCTGTTTCCTCTCCCGCAAACCTGATCCCCAAAGAATAAATAAATTTCGGCAATTCTATTTCTTTGCTGTTTTCGATGGAGGCGATAAGATTGTCCGCCGATTTTTCCGCGAAACGCTCCAGCGGTTCCAAATCGCCTTTCTTCAGTTCAAAAATATCCGCCGGAGTGGAAACCAGCCCTTCATTCATCAACTGCTCCACGATTTTCTCCCCCATCCCGTCGATATTGAAACCTTTTTTGGAAACGAAATGGATGATTTTCTCTTTCTCCACCGCGAAACATTTCGGATTCAGACAATAAACCGCCACCCCTTCTTTCTCTTTTTGAATTTTGAATTTTGAATTTTGGGATTTGTTTGGGATTTGTAATTTTGGATTTTGGATTTTCCCCACTTCTCCTCCACAAATCGGACACTTCTGCGGCATCTTGAATTCTTTTTCCTTGCCCGTCCGCAAACCCGTCAAAACTTCCACCACTTCCGGAATGACATCCCCGGCTTTGCGGATCACTACCGTATCGCCGATTTTTATGCCTAGTCGCTTTATTTCGTCTTCATTGTGCAGTGTCGCCCGAGACACTGTTGATCCCGCCACCGACACCGGCGTAAGGTGCGCCACCGGCGTGAGCGCTCCCGTCCGCCCCACTTGGACTTTTATATCTTCCACCATTGTCGTAACCCGCTCGGCCGGAAACTTGCAAGCCACTCCCCAACGCGGAGATTTTCCGGTGTAACCCAGCGCTTCCTGAATTTTTCTGGAATTTATCTTTATCACCACCCCGTCAATCCCGTAATCTTGAGCATCTTTTTTATCTTTCCACTTATTATAATATTCCTGAATTTCTTCAATATTTTTACAAATTTTATATTCGTTGTTGACTTTAAAGCCTAACTTCTTCAATAACTCCAGCTCTTCTGCCTGTGTTTCCGGCATGCCAATGTTTTGAATTTTGGAATTTGTATTTTGGACCTCCCTTTCTTGCCCCCTCTCCCGTAATCGGGAGAGGGCTGGGGAGAGGGCGCCACCGGCTACCGAGCCCTCTCTGTCCCGCTTAAGGCGGGACATCTCCCCCGAGTACGGGGGAGAAGGAAGCTGAAGAAAATCGATATCATAGATAAAACTGTCCAACTTCCGGCTGGCCGCTATTTTAGGATCCAACTGCCGGATTGATCCCGCCGCCGCGTTTCTCGAATTGGCGAAAAGCGCCTCTTCTTTGCTCTGGCGTTTTTTATTGATTCTTTCCAGTTCGGACTTGGACAAAAAACACTCCCCCACAAAAACTCCCGAAACAGGATAATTCAGTTTCAAGGGAATACTGCCTATAGTTTTCAAATTAGATGTCACATCTTCCCCGATCACTCCATCCCCCCTTGTCGCTCCTTGGACGAACACTCCATCTTCATAAGTCAATATTATTTTCAAACCATCAATCTTCACCTCACAAACATACTCCGGAAATGAATTTTGAATTTTGAATTTTGAATTTTGAGATTTATTTGTTATTTGGGATTTGTTATTTGGGATTTTTTCTATCATCCGTAAAACTTTCTCCTCCCACTTTCCCAGTTCTTCTCGATTAAAAACATCATCAAACGACCATTGGCGGACTTTGTGCCGGACTTTTTGGAATTTATCCAGAGGCTTTCCGCCGATTCGTCCGATCGGCGAATCGCTCCGGCGAAACTGAGGATATTTTTCCTCCAGTTTTTTCAGCTCTTCCGTCAAGGAATCATAAACCTCATCGGTCGCATCCGGCCGATCTAAGACATGGTACTCGTAGCGAAGCTTATTGATTTCTTCCGTAAGCTTCTTTATCCGCTCCAATATGTTTTTTTCATTTTGTTTCTCCATAAGCCGATTATATCATTTGAAAGACTTTATTAAAAGACGCAAAAAGGCCGCTCTGGCCTTTAAAAAATTCCTGAAAGAAAATATTTTAATTCGAAACACAGGCAGTTTTTTCAGCATTCGGATGAAAACCGGGTCTGCACTCATAGCATTCCGTCCCGTCGCAACAGTTATACGACACGGTGGCAGTCCTGGTTCCCGTCGGCTGAGATTTGGAGCATCCTAGTCCGGTCAAAACA
>MFSF01000033.1 GCA_001784815.1 Candidatus Moranbacteria bacterium RIFOXYA12_FULL_44_15 | reverse complement strand
GGCTTATCCGCCGTTGACCGGGGGCGAAAGTTTTGGGTATATTTGCGGTCTGCGAGTTATAAACCGAGAAAATAACATTCTTCAGTGGTTTCTTATTATTAATTCCAATATATCACAGCTTCCCAAAAATAAAAAGAGTCGGTTCGGAGAATCCCCGAACCGACCAAAATGCTCTGCCACGATTACTCCTTTGGAAAAACCGGCCAATCTTGACCGACCTCAAGCGTGAGCTTGATTGAAGCGACAGAGCTCCTGCCATATCGCTCCTTAATCTCTCTGAGCACTACATGCAATGGAACCCCAAGCCCACGTTCGTTGGCGACCTTAGCCAAGAGCAGTTCGAAAAATGTCTTCTGCTCAACACCACAAGAGCAAGTCTTTCCTCCCTTGCAGCACTCTTTTCCTTCAATTCCCGAGCCAGTAGGAATAAAAACCGGCTTCGGAATTGGCAGTGAGTTACCCAACAATCCAGCCATCATCGCCACATTGGAATCAGTGGCTAATTTAGCTTCCCTAACTAAAAGAGCGTTAATCGGCATCGTCTTTCTCCTTTCCATCCACCTTGTTTGAATTTTTCCAAGAACTGCTTCTCTTTCTTCTTTCTTTCTATTTCCTCACTGCCGCGAAAATCACTGTTTCACGGACGGATTTATTCATGAGAAAAGCAAAAAAACGTTCGCTCATACCGAAACCGAAAGCCGGCGGCATGCCATATTCCAGCGCTTCCACGAAATCTTCGTCCATCATTTGCGCTTCGACGTCTCCCGCTTCCCGGGCTTTCATTTGCTCCAAGAATCTATTTTTCTGGTCGATCGGATCGTTGAGTTCCGCGAACGCGTTGCAAAGCTCGCCGCGTCCGGCCACAATCTGGAAACGCAAAACTTTTTTCGGATTTTCCGGATCGATCTTGGCCAATGGCGAAACTTCCAAGGGGTGACCGACCAAAAAACAAGGCTGAATCAGTTTTTGACGCACTGTTTTTTTATAGAGCGTGTCGATCATCCGGCCCTTGCTGTAGGACTTTTCGTATTTTATGCCAAGCTCGTCCGCTTTCTTTTTCAATTGCTCCACCGCCACCTCACCGCTCAAATCTATGCTGGTTTCTTTTTTGAATTCCGTGAAATAATCAACAATCGGGAACTTCACGCTCCAATCTATTTTTTCTCCCTCAAGCTCGTGCGTGTGCCCACCTGTAACTTTGGAAACAATTTCTTTATACATCTTCTCGGCGAATTCCATGCCCTTTCGCATATCCCAATAAGCCGCGTAAAATTCCATATGGTCAAATTCCTGCAGATGGTCGCGATCCATTCCTTCATTGCGAAAAACCCGTCCGATTTCAAAAACTTTTTCGTATCCTCCGACAAGCAATCTCTTCAAAGGCAATTCCAAAGAAATTCGCAGGTAAAAATCCTGATCCAAGGCGTTATAATGCGTAATGAACGGTTCCGCGTCGGCGCCGCCAGGAATGTGTTCCAACACCGGAGTCTGCACTTCCAAAAAGCCGTCGCTGACCAAAAAATTACGGATGGTCTGCCAAAAAATATTTTTCTTTTTGAAAAGTTCCCTCGTTTCCGGATTCATCATCAAATCCAAATAGCGTCTTCGAAGCAAGGCCTCCTCGTCTTTCAAGCCGAAATATTCCGTCGGAATGGGACGGATGTTCTTTGAAAGCATTTTCCAGTTATGGACTTCCAAAGATTTTTCTCCCGCTTTAGTTTCAAAAAGAATTCCGCCAGCTTCGACAAAATCTCCTATCTCTACAGCGTTGGCATAGAGTTTAAATAAATCCGCCCCCAAAACTTTTTTATTCAAAAACATTTGGATTCTAGCACTCCCATCTTCGATATGAGAAAAGGCGATATTTCCCATCAAGCGAAAAGATTTTACGCGCCCGACCAAAGTTATTTCTTTTTTACTTTCCGAAAGTTCGGGAAATTCATCCAACGCCGCTTGGTTTGTCATCGTCCGTTCCGTCTTCTCCGGATACGTTTCCATTCCCGCCGCTTTTATTTTTTCCAGTTTTTCCAGCTTGGTTTTTTGGATGTCTTCTCGCATAAATTTATTTCTTAATCGATAATCCGCCTATGATGATAGTTTACGGCATTTGGAAAAAAATGGCAAACAAAAAAGCCTGCGTAGCAGACTTTTTTCTATTCGCGATAATTCGTTTATAAATTCGTAAAGAATCAGCAATTTCATTTCACGTCCAAAATAGCATACTTCACTTTTCCGCCCGGAGTAGAAACTTCCACCTGGTCATCCTTCTGGCGACTCATAAAGGCTTTGCCCATGGGAGACTCATTGGAAATTTTCATCTCCGCCGGATCAGCTTCATTGGAACCGACTATTTGAAATTCCATTTCTGAACCGTTGAATTTCACTTTCACGCGGGAACCCATCTGAACCACCTGCGAACTCTCGTCGCGCTTTACCACGGTTGATTCTTTGAGTAAAAATTCCAATTCTGCCACCCGTGCTTCGTTTTCCGCTTGCTGCCGCTTGGCCTCGCTGTATTCGGCGTTCTCGCTCAAATCCCCCTGTTCCTTGGCTTCCTTGATGGCATTGGCGATTGACTGCCGAACGGCCGTCTTTCTGTGTTCCAATTCTTCTTTGATTTTTCTGAGCCCTTCTTCGGTAACAAATTTAGTCATAATCTTTTGTTTTAAATCTTACGAAATAACAAAAAGAATTGTAGCGAGAATTAGGAAGACTGTCAAATCAACGGTTCTGGTTAAAATACCATTCGTAAACTTCTTTAGTCACTGGTACGGCGCTTGAGTGTCCTTCTCCGCCGCCTTCCGCCAGAACTACCATCGCGATTGTCGGATTGTCATACGGCGCGAAAGAGACAAACCAGGCGTGGGTCTTGTCTTCCGATCCAAATTGCGCCGTTCCGGTTTTTCCCGCCGCTTCTATCGGCAAGTCTTTCAAAGTCTGGGCGGTTCCGTCAGTCACTGCTTGCCGCATTCCTTCACGCACTATTCCGAGAACTTCTTTGGAGATAAAGCCTTTATCGATTATTTCCGGAGATATTATCGACTCGCTTCCGTCGCCGCGCTTGATTCGATTTCCAATTTTGGGAGAATACAGCGTTCCGCCATTGGCAATGGCCGCCGTATAATTGGCCAATTGGAGAGGTGTAGCCGTTATATACCCCTGGCCAATGGCGGCGTGATAAGAATTTCCTATGTACCACTTTTCCCCAAGGCGTTCCAGTTTCCAATTTTCATCCGGTATAAACCCCGGTGACTCTCCCGGCAAATCGATGCCCGTCGGACGACCGAACCCGAACAAGGCATTATATTTTTTCATTCTATCCATCCCCAAGCCGGAAATATTTCCATAACCTCCGCCGATGGTATAGAAAAAAATGTCATTACTCTCGGCAATCGCCGAACGCACATCGCTGGGTCCGTGGACTTTCCAGTCGCCAAAGCTGAAACTCCCAATCCGCAAAACTCCGCCCAGCCCGCCAATAATAGTGGAGGAAGAAATAGTTCCTTCCGAAAGAGCGGCACAGGCCACCGCCGGTTTCAAGGTCGATCCGGGAGGATATTCTCCGCTCACAGCCCGGTTAAAAAGAGGCAGGTTCTTATCCGCCATTATGGCTTTATATTCGTCGTTGCTGATTCCCCGGGCGAAATTGTTGTTGTCAAAGCTCGGCAGACTCACCATCGCCAACACACCGCCATTCCTGGGATCGATCGCCACCGCCGCCGCGGTGGCGGTTTCGGTTTTTTCCAAGACGGCGCTTAAGCTGTCATAAATTTTTTTCTGGAGCGCTTCATCGATACTCAAAATCAAATCGTTGCCCGGCTGGGGATTTATTACTCCCAGATTTTTTTTAATATTGCCCACTGAATCTATCTCTACTTGCCTTTTCCCATAAATTCCCCGCAACTCTTTTTCATAGTTTTTTTCCAACCCTGATTTTCCAATATAATCAGTCATCAAATAGCCCTCGTTTTTCGCCAGCTCCTCCCGGGTTATTTTACCGTCATAACCGACCAGGTGGGCAAAAATGAAACTGTTTTCATAGCTCCTGATAGCCGTCTTTTCCAAGTTTATGCCCGGCAGCTCGGATAATTTTTCGGAAATTATGAGCGACTGATCCTGGGAAACATTCTCTTTCAAAAGAACCGGCTCCAGCGATTTTTTATCTTGACTTTCCAAAATCAGCTCTACATTGCCCGCTTCCATATTCAAGATTTCCGCTACCTTTCCGGCCACCACTTTTTTCTCTTCCGAACCGGCGGGAAGATCAGTGGGAACCACGATCGCGTCGATGCTGGGAACATTGCGAGCCAAAACTTTTCCATATTTATCTTTGATATTTCCCCTGGGAGCCTTGATGATTACCGATCTAATCCTGTTTCCCCGAGAAACTTCTTCGTAGTGGCTTCCTTTGACCACATCCAAATAAAAAACCCGGATTGTCAAAACCAAAATGATAAAAACTATCGAGTACCAAAGAAAGGAAAGCCCCCGCTTCTTAAACGGCGCCTCCAAAAAAGCTTCCTCCTTTCGGGTTGCCGTCATTACGGAGTCTTCTATTTCCAAACTGTTTCTTATTCTCTTTTCTCTTAAATATTTCCCCAGCATAATTTTTCTATTTCCTGAACCCGGGCATCCGTTGCCCATAAAG
Source organism: Candidatus Moranbacteria bacterium RIFOXYA12_FULL_44_15 (assembly GCA_001784815.1). Lineage (GTDB taxonomy): Bacteria > Patescibacteriota > Minisyncoccia > Moranbacterales > UBA2206 > XYA2-FULL-43-15. The sequence continues at coordinate 2,849 of MFSF01000033.1, read as the reverse complement.
TTCAAAAGTTTTTTCTATCTTTTCCAGCGGCCGGGAAACCAGAGCAAAAACAGCCAAATTGAAAATAACTTTCAACGCTATGCTCCAATCCGGGATATATCCCGAATTTATTGCCTGGCCGTATTCTCCCCCGAAATGAAAAACGTTTCCAACAAAATTGGATGATACCGCGTACGCGATTGTCCCGGCCGCCACGACGCCCGAAGTGAAAAAAAATCCCCAGGCTCTGTGCGAAACCAAAAATCTTTTCGCCAGCGAGCTGGCGCCAAAAGCCGCCAAAGAAAACAAAAGAATATCCGTTCCGACCGGCTGGAAGTGAAACAGGTCAGCCAGAAATCCGGCCAGAACCGCCCGCGCCGCGGTTTTTTCAAAACCGTTTCGCAGCGCCCAGAAAATAACCGACATAAGCAGCAAGTCCGGACAAATTCCCAAAGGAAACAAAGCGGGGAAGAGAGAAAACTGAATGATTGCCGCCAGGAAAATAAAAATGAAAATCACCGCCTTTTGGATCATTGGCTATTTTTTACCACAAAAACTATTTCCAATTTGGAATATCTCACCTTGGGAACAACTTGGGCTTTTTGAAAAAGTTTGTCCTCCGTAACGCTTATTTTTTGAATTTTCCCTATATACAACCCTCCCGGAATTCCGCTTCCCAATCCCGAAGCTACCACCGTGTCGCCTTCATTAAGCGTATCCGTCTGCGCTACCATATCCATGGACAGCCCGAGCCCATACTCGCCCCGAACAATCCCCTTCGCCCCGGTTTCCAAATCAAGGGCGCTAATGGAAGCGCTTGAATCCGTCAAAAGATTTATTTTGGAGCTTTCCCAATATGCCTCCTCGACTTTTCCCACTAAAATTCCGTCTGAAACGATAACCGCCATCCCGGGAGCGATTCCTTGCGCGCTTCCCTTGTCAATTATTATCCACCCCCCCAGCCCTCCGGGATATTGCCCGATAACCAGAGCTGATTCCAAATTGAATTTATCCCGAGGAGCCAATCTCAATTGTTCTCTCAAAATTTCATTCTCTCTTTTTTGTCCTTGAAGACCGGCCGCTTCCGCCGTCAGCCGGTCGTTTTCCCGGATGAGATTTTTGTTTTCATCTTTCAAATTGGAAATAGATTCCAAAAAGGAAAAAGCGCCGCTGGTTTTTTTTCCCGCCAGATAAGAAATTTTTTGAAGCGGATAAGCCAGAGTCAAAAAAAATCCCCGAACGGGACCGAAAATCCCTCGCGGATTTAAAAAAACAAGCAACGCGCACACAGCCGCTATCGCCGTTATTTTTATTATTTTAGAAGTAAAATATTTCTTGGGCACAATATTTATTAAATTTAGGACTTACGCGTTTGCCGCAGAATTATGGACAAGTCACTGAATTATAGGCTGAAATCCTAATGAATATACTGAGGTCAACTTAATAGCAAACGGTACTGATTCAGAATTCAAGGCAAACGCGTAAGTCCTGAAATTACCTCAACGAGGTTTCATGCTGGTTTTCCACCAGGACTTCGCGAAGCGACTCGATATCCTCCAAAACTATGCCGGTTCCCCGAACAACCGCCGTCAACGGGTCTTCCATCATCCTGACCGGGATCTCCGTCTGGTCGGCCACTATCCGGTCAAGACCGCGAATCAAGCTTCCGCCGCCGGCCAAAATTATTCCCCGTTGCATAATATCGGACAAAAGCTCGGGCGGCGTTTCTTCCACCGCCGTCTTGATATTGTTGATAATTATTCTTATCGAACGCCAAAGAGCTTCCCTGGCCTGGTCGTCCCGGATGGTTATTTCTTTGGGGAGCCCGGTCACCAAATCCCTCCCCCGCACTTCCATACTTTTCTTTTCTTCTTGCGGACAAGCGCTGCCAATGGCGATTTTCACGTCCTCGGCTGTTTTTTCACCGATCAAAAGATTAAACTCATCCCGGCAATAGCGGATAATGTCCTCGTTCATTTTGTCTCCGGCCACCCGGATATTCCGCGAGACCACGATTCCTCCCAAAGAAATGACCGCGATATCAGTCGTCCCTCCGCCGATATCCACTACCATATTACCGGCCGCTTCCTGCACCGGCAAGCGCGCGCCGATCGCCGCCGCCATCGGTTCGTCGATAAGATAGGCTTCGCGCGCGCCGGCGTTGAGCGTCGCGTCAATCACCGCCCGCTTTTCCACTTCCGTCACTTCCGACGGGATGCCGATCACCACCCGCGGCCGCGGGAAAAGAGTAAAACTGCCTTGATGGACTTTGTCGATAAAATGTTTGAGCATTTGTTCGGTGACTTCAAAATCGCTCACTACGCCGTCCACCAAAGGACGCGTCGCCACGATATGCCCGGGCGTTTTCCCCACCATTCTTTTCGCTTCTCTTCCTATAGCCAAAACCTGGCCGGTCTTTTTGTTTACCGCCACCACCGAAGGTTCATTGATCACGATTCCCTGTCCTCTGACATATACCAAAGTATTGGCCGTTCCCAGGTCGATTCCGATATCTTTGGAAAGATTGCCGAAAATATTGCCGGTTATTTTTCTAAAAAAGCTTTTTATTTTCTTCATTATAAGTGAACAAAAAAAATCAACATTCTTTTTAAAGATGATGCTTTTATCAAAAATCGTTTTTTGTTTTTCTTGCCGTCTCCTCTACACCATCTTACGCCAACCCGCCCGCATTGTCAAAAACAAAAAAGACCCTCGCGGGATCAATGTCATGGGGATCAAAAAAATTAATCTTTTTCTATTTATAAACCCCCTGCCGATGCCCGATTTTAACAATAAATATCAGGAGTTCTTTTCTATAGATACTTTTTATTTTCTCCTAAGCAGCGCGATGTTATCAGACGATATTTTCT
>MFSF01000032.1 GCA_001784815.1 Candidatus Moranbacteria bacterium RIFOXYA12_FULL_44_15 | reverse complement strand
AACCACTATTTTTTAAGCGATGGCGATTTTGCAAAGCTGGAAGAAAAATTAGCGCCGCTTTTTGACGGAGGGAAAAAAGAAAAGCTCAAAAAGATTCTGGAAGAAGGGGAAGATCATTCTTTGCGGACGCGGGAAATGAACAGGGAAGTTTTTTTTGTGATGAAAGCATCCGTGGATGACACGACTTCATCGAACGGAATACTTCGCATGGAATTTGAAGAAAAAGTTGACATTAGTCTCGAAAAATTAGACAATATATTGGAGGAAGCGGGTTTTAACTATCAAGCCAAGTGGTCTAGAAAAAGAGAGGAATACGGCAAGGACGATTTTTACATCACCATCGACAAAAACGCCGGGTACGGATATTTATCGGAATTTGAAATCCAAACGGAAGATCAGACCGGTTTGAACGACGCGAAACAAAAAATCTTGGATTTTATGCGGGAACTTGGACTAGTCGAGCTTTCTCAAGACAGGCTTGAGCGGATGTTCAAGTTTTACAACGAAAATTGGAGGGACTATTACGGGACAGAGAACGTTTTTAATGTGGAATAACTTTATGTCAAAATACATCCCAGTTATCGGAATGGAAGTGCATGTTGAACTGAAAACACAGTCCAAGATGTTTTGCGATTCCAAAAATGGAATGGGGTTGGAAAAAGAGCCTAACGTAAACATTTGCCCAGTGTGCACGGGACAGCCGGGAACGCTTCCTGTGCCGAACGCCCAGGCGATTAAATTTGTCCAGATGGCGGGATTGGCGCTCGGGTGCGAGCTTCAGCTGGAGTCAAAGTTTGACCGTAAAAATTATTTTTATCCCGACCTTCCCAAAGGCTACCAGATTTCCCAGTATGATCAACCTCTCTGCGAAAAGGGTCGGCTAAAAATTAACGGAAAAGAAGTGGGAATTACAAGAATTCATTTGGAAGAGGATACGGGTAAACTGATCCATCCGAAGGGCGTAGAGTATACTTTGGTAGATTTTAACCGGGCGGGCGTGCCGCTGATGGAGCTGGTGACGGAGCCGGATATTGAAACCGGGGAAGAAGCGCGATTGTTTTGTCAGAAATTGCAACAGATTTGCCGATATCTCGAAATTTCCGACGCGGATATGGAAAAGGGAATGATGCGGTGCGAGGCCAATATTTCACTTTATAAAGAAGGCGAAGAAAAATTATCCGGGACAAAGGTGGAAGTAAAAAATATCAACTCTTTCAAATTCGTGGAAAAAGCTATCGCGTTTGAAATCGAAAGACAGACGGCGGTCTTGGGGCGCGGCGAAAAGGTGACGCAGGAAACTCGCGGTTGGGATGCCAACCGGGGAGAAACAGTTTCGCAACGCATGAAAGAATCGGCGCACGACTACCGCTATTTCCCGGAGCCGGACATTCCGCCATTGAAATTCACGAAAGAGTATGTCGAAGAATTGAGAATAAAATTGCCGGAACTGCCGAGTGAAAAATCCAAAAGGTTTGCGAAAGAATATAATCTTCCCGAGGCGGATGTGGAAATTTTGATCGCGGACAAGGACCTAGCGGAATATTTCGAGCAAACGGCCGGCGAACTCAAGGAGAAAATAGCTTGCAAGGAAATATCCGCCATAGGCGGATCCGCCTATGGCGGAGAAGTGACTGAAGACAAAGCGGTGAAATTGGCGGCCAATTATATCATCGTGGAACTCAGGAAATATCTGGCGGAAAACGGAAGCAATATTTCCGAGATTAAGATCACGCCGGAAAATTATGCCGAACTTATCGGTCTGGCGGCATGCGGTAAAATAAATTCCAGCGCGGCGCAAACAGTCCTGGCGGAAATGTACGCGACCGGCGGCGATCCGAGCCAGATTATCGAAGAAAAAAATCTGGCCCAATTGGATGACGCGGGCGAGTTGGAGAGAATAGTCGAAGAAGTTCTGGCCAAAAACGAAAAATCGGCAGCGGACTTTCGGGCGGGAAAAGATAATGCCCTCAAATTTCTCATCGGGCAGGTGATGGCGGCGACGCGCGGCAAAGCCAATCCGCAAATGGCCGAAGGAATATTACAAAACAAGTTGAAACAATAAAATCCCGATAATTCGGGATTTTATTTTGGCCACGGACAGTTCTTTAAAAAAGTAAAAAAGATGTCATTCCCGCGAAAGCGGGAATCTAGTGGATTAGTCAATTTAATGCGCTGGACTTTCGCTTGTGCGGGAATGACGTGATAATATTATACGACTCGAGAGAGAGGAGACGAACTATGGCTGTAGGACTAACGTTGGAAGCGACTAGAAAGGTATATTCTTCCGTGGACGTAAAAGAATGTATTTGTCGAAGTTGTCCCGGATGTTGCAGAAAGGGGGAAGATTTTAGGGGATGTATAGGGTGCGCTTTTCCTGTCCCTGAATCCGAGAAGCTTTTCTGTATGTTTTCTTGCCTCGCCACTATTCCACGAAATAGTGGATAGTACAAACCTTTTCGCATTCTTTGCCAGGGCATCGTCCCTGGCCTCATTTTTTATAAAATATTCTACTGCCCTTTAGGGCAGGTTTGGCGACTTTAGTCGCGTTTGAAAAAGCGACTAAAGTCGCCAAACCCCCGCTAAAGCGGGGTAGAACAAAGCAGAAAAGCGCTTACTTCTTTTTCAATATTTCGATATTTTTCCAGCCAAACGATTCGTTTGTCTTTTTGAAACCACGTCATTTGCCGTTTGGCGTAATCTTTCTCCGCTTGATAGATTTTTTCAAAAAGTTCTTCCTCGGTTTTGATCTCACCTTTTAAATATTTTGGGATTAAATTATATCCCAAGCCAAAACTCCCCAAACGTTTCCAGGAGATTCTATCTTTGAAATGCAGTTTTTTGACTTCCTGGATCATTCCAGTTTGAAATCTTTTTTTAAGGCGAGTTTTGATGTTTTGATGAAGCTTTTCTTTGGGGAGTTTTATCCCTATTTGCAAAAAAGCGTACTCTGTGCCCTCTCTGTCTCGACGATTACGTCGCGACATCTCCCCCGAGTACGGGGGAGAGGGATATGACTTACCCCCTCGCCCGTAATCGGGAGAGCCTGCCTGTCCGGTAGGCAGGGGCTGGGGAGAGGGCACACTGCCCAATGTTTTGCAAATCTCAATCGCCCTTATTAGTCTTACGGGGTTATTCTTATCAATCGTTTTGGCTCGCGTGGGATCTAACCGTTTGAGTTGATTGTATAATTCTTTGGCGGATTTGTTACGTAACATGTTACGTAACACCCAGTTGGGCTTGACTTCCGGATAAATCACATTGTCCACGACAGCTTTTATCCAAAAACCGGTTCCACCGCAGATGATCGGCAATTTTCCGCGTTGCAGAATGTCGGCAATAATTTTATCCGCACGCTTTTTAAATTGCGCCGCGCTGAAATTGGTGCGAGGGCTGACGATATTAATCATATAATGGGGAATTCCTTCTGAGAAAAAAACGTTGTTTCCTTTTTGCCCTCTCTGTCCCGACGAGTACGTCGCGACATCTCCCCCGAGTACGGGGGAGAAGGAATCGGAAGGGACTTTTCCGGTTCCAATGTCCAGTCCGCGATAAATCTGGCGCGAGTCGGCACTAATTATCTCGCCATTAAATTTTCGGGCGAGTTTTATGGCGATGTCGGATTTACCGGAGGAAGTGGGGCCTAATATTGCGATAATTTTATTGGGAGTGGCAGGAGCGGACAGTCCGCTACGGTGTTCATGCTCTGGCGCGGACTGTCCGCTCACGAGCTGGCGCAGTATTTTTTCCCTCCTTTTCTTTTCATCCCATGAAACTGGATCGCCGAGTTTCCAAGCGGCAGTGCCGGGACGGGGGGAATATTTGTTGATGTAAGCTTCGTTGTATTTTACTTTTTCAAAAACTTTTACCGTCTCCAAAAAATCTTTTTCCGTTTCACCGGGGAAGCCGACGATAACGTCGGTAGTAAACGCCGCGCCGGGAATTTTTTCGCGCGCTTTTTTGATAAGATTCAGATAATGTTTTTGGGTGTAAGGCCGGTTCATCGCTTTTAATATTCTATTCGAACCGGCTTGGACGGGAAGGTGGATTTCACGATCGATGTTTTTGTTTTTGGCAATGACATCGATCAGTTCGTCGGAGAAGTCTTTGGGGTGAGAAGTCAAGAATTTAAATCTTATAGCAGGGTAAGACTCGCAAAGAAAGTCTAGTAATTTAGGGAAATTCAGCGTGTTAGAATTTACAATTTTCAATTTACAATTTTCAATCAATTTTAAATTTTCAATTTCTGAATTCTTCCTTGTCGGTTCAAGTCTCCAGACTTGAACCGCATTGTTCTTAAGTACCTCATTAGAACCTTTTCGGTTCAGGTCAGAGACCTGAACCGACCTCTTGTCGCATTTATATGAATTAACATTTTGCCCCAGTAAAGTTATTTCTTTATAACTACTTTTGACTAAGGCGTCGATTTCCGAAATTATATCTTCCGTCGGCCTGGAAACTTCTCGGCCTCTCGCGTAAGGTACGACGCAATAGGCGCAGAAATTGTTACAGCCGGTCATAACCGGGACGAAGGCTTGGGTGGGACTGGTGTATTTAGGAGCGACACATAAATAGTTGTTATCGTGGGCAGGTTCAATCGTCTCGATTGAACCTTGCGTTTCTGGGGAAACTTTATTTTTTGCGATAGATTTAAGATATGAGGCAGTCTTGCCAGAAACGCGCGGTTCGGGCGTGGACGCCCGAACCTGCTTAGTTAGAATAAATTTTATTTTATTCGGGAAATCTTTTATTTCGCAAAACAAATCAACTTTATCCTTTAGCTTTCTTTGTACGTCTTTGCGGTTGGCCAGACATCCGGTTAAAATAATTATTTTCCTGTTCGCTTTATCCTTTATACTTTCTTCTTTCTTCCTAATATTATGCACCAGTCCAAAAACCCGGTTTTCGGCTGATTGCCGCACGCCGCAAGTGTTGAAAATCACCAAATCAGCCTTAGCTATGTCTTTAGCTTGTTTAAAACTACGCGCTTCCAAAAACCCGGCAATCCGTTCCGAATCGCTGACATTCATTTGACAACCGAAGGTTTTGATAAAATATTTCATAAATCGATATAAAAAGGGCGGCTTTCACCGCCCCTACATTCTATATGACTATTTCTTTTCGTCAATTTCTTTTTTGATTTTATTCAAAAACTCTTCAACCTTCATTGTTTCCTGCTTGCCCGCCATAGCCTTAGCGTCGGCGGGTTTCTCATCATCACGGGCGTTAACGGCTACGCTGTTGGCAGAGACTTCTTTTTCACCGACAACCAAAATATACGGAATTTTTTGCATTTTGGCGGCGCGGATGCGTTTGCCGAGTGATTCGTCGGAGTCGTCGATTTCAAAACGGATGCCAGGCTCGATAAATCGAGCCCCTACGGAGGCGGCGTAATCTTTGAATTTTTCACTCACTGGCAGAATTACCACTTGGACAGGGGAGAGCCAAAGAGGAAAGGCGCCGGCGAAATGTTCAATGAGGATGCCCATAAATCTTTCCACGGCGCCATAGATAACTCGGTGAAGCATAACCGGACGATGTTCTTTGCCGTCTTCTCCGATATAGGAGAGTTCGAATCTTTCCGGCATTGAAAAATCAAGTTGGATTGTTCCGCATTGCCAGGTTCTCCCAATAGCGTCTTTGATATGAAAATCTATCTTCGGACCATAAAAGGCGCCATCTCCGGGATTGAGTTTATAGTCGGCTCCTATTCCTTCTAGGGCGCCCTTAAGCGCTTGCTCCGCGTTATTCCACATTTCGGCAGTACCGGTTGAATTTTCAGGACGGGTGGAAAGTTCCATATGGTAAGAGAGGCCAAAGGTCTTATACATTCTGTCGATCAAGCTTATCAGTTTGGTTATCTCATCTTTTATCTGGCTTTCCATGCAATAGATGTGGGCGTCGTCTTGCCGGAACATTCTTACGCGAAAAAGTCCGTTAAGAGTTCCGGAAAGTTCATGGCGATGGACTAGTCCGATTTCCGCCAGTTTCAAAGGCAGTTCTTTGTAGCTATGCATATCCGATTTGTAAACTAAAATTCCCCCGGGACAATTCATGGGTTTTACCGCGTAATCTTCGTCGTCGATTTTGGTGAAATACATATTATCCTTATAGTGATCCCAGTGACCGCTTTTTTCCCAAAGAGCTTTGTTTAATATGATCGGAGTGCTTATTTCCTGGTAGCCTTCCCGGGCATGTTCTTCTCTCCAATAATCGATCAAGGTGTTCCAAATTATCATGCCATTGGGATGAAAAAACGGAAAACCGGGTCCTTCCGCGTGAGTGGAAAACAATTTTAACTCTCTTCCGAGCTTGACGTGGTTTCTTTTCTCCGCTTCTCCCATCATTTGGAGATATTCGTCCAATTCTTCCTTGCTCTCGAAAGCCACGCCATAGATGCGCTGGAGCATTTTATTTTTCTCGTTGCCTTTCCAATAGGCGCCGGAAATTTTGGTTAGCTTGAAAGCGTCTGAGTTTATTTCACCCGTTGAATCGAGGTGCGGACCGTGGCATAAATCGACTAGCGAACCGGATTTATATATAAAAACTTTAGTTTCGCCTTCTTCTTTCAAGTCTTTGATCAGCTCAATCTTGTAATCTTGCCCGGCTTTTTTAAAATCTTTCAGCGCTTCTTCGATTGAAATTTCCGCTTTTTCAAAAGGATAATTTTTTTTGATTATTTCCTTCATCTTGTCTTCCAAAATTTCCAAGTCTTCCGGAATAAGCGTGCGGGGCAGGTCAAAGTCATAATAGAACCCGTTTTCGATGGCGGGGCCGATGGCCAGTTTGGCTTCGGGAAACATTTCCAAAACCGCCGCGGCCAGGACGTGGGAGGTTGAATGTCTTAAGATTTCCAGTTTGTTAGGAGTTTCTTTTTTTGGCATATGGTTATTTTAAAAAATTAAAAACACCTAAAAGTTATTTGATTTCGAGACCCTGCCAAGGCGGGGCGGTTCCACTCGAATTCCCATAATTTTTTTGGGCGCTTTTTATAAGTTATCTCGCTAACTTTTGACGGAAGCTCTTCGGTTGGTGAGACCGCTTCAACGCTCCACTTGGTTGTGTCTTAATTATACACAAAAAACTCGGACGGTCAATCGCATTTGACAAAAAAAGAGGGAGGCGATATATTGAAGCTACGAAAATGAGCGAATATAGATTGAAAGTTAATATTCTTTGCGGAGGATCCGGATCATCATCCACCTAAGGTGGTTTGTTTTCGGAGCTTTCCCAAAAGGATATTTTCTCAAAAACAGCCACCTAACAGGGTGGATTTTTTTATGTTCTTTGACGCAACTTTTTCACGGAGGAGGGAGTATCATGAGAAAAGGCAATGGCAATGGAGATGGAAAGGATAAAAAGGATAGCTGTCCTTTTAGGGATGGCCCTTCGGAAAAAAGATGTTGTTTCTGTTCTTTCGAGAGAGGATGTCTCGACAGCGTAGCCAGCCGAGAGCAATCGGACTGGCTGGTTTTGAGGCAAAGAGAATGGGTAAAAAGACTAGCGTCCGTATAGCATTGGATACGTCTTTGCCTGTTCGCGCCGGTTCTTGCGAGAACCGGTTTTATTTTTGCTCAAGATACTTTTTTGGAGTAAGATTAAGAAAGATAAATTAAATCGCTGAAGAATGTTATTTTCGAGGTTTATCCTGTTTGAGCGGGCCGCAAATGTCCAAAACTTTGGCTTATCCGCCGTTGACCGGGGGCGAAAGTTTTGGGTATATTTGCGGTCTGCGAGTTATAAACCGAGAAAATAACATTCTTCAGTGGTTTCATAAATCAGAGCTTACGCATTTGCGGACATCCGATGTCTTTCGGTCGCTGAGGCAGTTGGACATCGGATGTCCAAAGCGGCAAACGCGTAAGTCACGTAAATATTAAAGAATAATAACAAAAATGAGAAAACTATTTTTGGACATTGAGACTTTGCCGGCGGGCGAAGAAAGTCATGAGAAGTTGAAAGTCATTCACGCCAAGAGGGAAGACAAACGAGAGAAGAAGGTGGATTTCGAGCAGTATCTTCTGGGTACTTCTTTTGACGGGGCTTTCGGGCGGATTCTTTGTATCGGGTACGCGGTTGACGATGAGCCGGCAGAAATTTTGAGCGCCGAGGAGTCGGGCGAAAAAGAAATGCTCTCGCGGTTTTGGGAAATAGTGAAGTCCATCAGCAAAGAACCGTATAATTCCCAATATCCCGATTACGGCGTGCAGTTCGTCGGGCATAACGTGATGGATTTCGATTTGCGTTTTATATACCAGCGATCAGTCATAAACGGCGTCAAGCCGGCCTATGATCTCAATTTTGCCCGTTACCGGAATTATCCGATTTACGACACGATGAAAGAATGGGTCAAATGGGCGAATATGAACGTCGGTTTGGAAACGCTGTGTTTCGCGCTCGGCGTTCCCACGCCCAAAGACGGTATTGACGGCTCGGAAGTGTGGAATTTCTATAAAGCCGGCAAAGTGGACGACATCTTGGAATATTGTAAGCGGGATGTCGAAGCCACGCGGGCGATATACAGAAAGATGACTTTTCAAAAGTAAAGTTATCCACAGGGAGAGATTGACAGTGTTTTGATACCACTGTTATAATAACACTGCAAATGGCATTATGCCTTTGCGGTAATTATTAAGTATGCGAATAGCGGTATATAGAAATATCGTTAGTTGCATAGAAAACAAAATGCAGCAGCAAAATGAGAAGGAGAAGGTGCATTCTAAAATGCTCCGGGCGGGTAACAAGGTTTATTTCTTCGATGTCAAAAAGACGTCAAAAGGTTCGAACTACCTGACAATTGCCGAATCATACACGGACAAAGACGGAAAGAAAGTGAGCAACCGGCTGCTGATTTTTAAAGAACACTTCGCGGATTTTGGAAACAGTCTTTTGGAAATGAAAGAATACTTTCAATAAGGATAACAAGCGGACAGTCCGCTCGGACGTAAAAACTCGGGTGCGGACTGTCCGCTTTTTGCAATATGCTTGAGAAAAACCTGGAAAAATATTTCAATTTTAATGGTTTTCGCCCGGGGCAAAAAGAAATCGTGGAAGCGATAACTTCCGGCCGGGATACGGTGGCGTTGATGCCGACCGGCGGGGGAAAGTCGCTTTGCTATCAATTGCCGGCGGTAATTTTTGAAAATCTTACGGTGGTGGTTTCTCCTCTTATCGCGCTTATGAAAGACCAGGTGGACGCGATGCGCGCCCGGAACATTCCGGCTACTTTCATAAACAGTAGTATTCCTCCGGCGGAAGCCGGGAGAAGAATCGCTGGCATCAAATCCGGCGAGACAAAAATACTCTACGTTGCCCCGGAACGCTTGGCGGCGCCAAGTTTCGCGCCGGTTTTCTCCGGTCTCAATATAGATTTTTTGGCGGTGGACGAAGCTCATTGTGTTTCTCAGTGGGGGCACGACTTTCGACCGGACTATTTGAATATCAGAAGCCATATCAAACTTCTCAAAAAACGCCCGATCGTGGCCGCCTTCACGGCTACCGCCACGCCGGAAGTGAAAGACGACATCATAACGCGCCTGGAGCTTCGCGATCCGGAAGTGTTTATTCGCGGGTTTGACCGGCCGAATTTGAAATTTCTGGTGCAGAAAGACTTGAAAACCAAAGAAAGATACGCGGAAATTTTGCGGATCATCAAATCCCTTTCCGGTTCCGGGGTGGTTTACGCCCTTACGCGGAAAGAAACGGAAATAATCGCCGGCTATCTTCGGGAAAACGGCGTGAAAACGTCAGCTTATCATGCCGGGATGGCTCCGGCGATGAGAGAAAAAATCCAAAACGATTTTATGGAAGACAAATTTCGGGTGATCGTGGCGACAATCGCTTTCGGAATGGGCGTGGACAAATCGGATATCCGCTATGTCATTCACGCCGGTATGCCGGGAAGCCTGGAGGGATATTATCAGGAAGCGGGGCGCGCCGGACGGGACGGCGAAAAAGCTTATTGCGTTCTTCTTCATAGCAAAAAAGATACCAATACGCACAAATTTTTTATCCGAATGAATGATGATGAAATGAGAAAGCAAGGGAAAAGTTGGCTGGAAGCCCGGAAAATTTCCGGCATAAAATATGACCGTCTGGAAAGAATGGAGGAATACGCCGTTAGCAGAAAATGCCGGAGAAAAATGATTCTGGAATATTTTAGCGATCCGGAAGCGAAAAGCCACAGCGGAAATTGCAAGGGATGCGACGTATGTCTCAATTGGAAAAGAGATACAGAAAAACACAAAAATGGACAGAACGGAACAGAAAGGGGATTTATCACCGCGACTGTCAAAGAAACAGTCAGACTGTATCAACAGGATTATGATATTTTTCGAATCGCCAAAATGCGAGGCTTGGGTGTGAGCACGGTTATGAATCATCTTGTCGATTGGTATGAGGCAGGAGGAGAATTGGAGATTGACAATCTGGTCAGTCCCCTTGAGCAAAGCCAAATCCTGGAAGCGATTGCCAAAGTCGGCATGCAAAAACTTGGTCCGATAAAGCAGATTCTGCCGGAGGAAATCAGTTATGAGAAAATAAAACTGGTGACGGCGAAAGTGAGACGGGGGAGGTAAAAACACAAAACAAAAATGTATACGCAAAATAAAAATTTTGACAGTTGGAATTTTCTCAAAAAGAAGCTACACAAGAAAAACAAGTTGCCATATTTTCATGAGCGTGAAATATGGTTTTGCCATCTGGGAGTAAATGTCGGTTTTGAGCAGGATGGACAAAGTGATCAGTCTTTGCGCCCGGTGATAATATTAAGAAAATTCAATAGTGAAATTTGTATCATTATTCCGCTGACAAAAACTCTCAAGAACAGCATCCATTATTTTATTTTTTCGTTTAACGGGCGGAGAAGCTGTGCTATTCTGTCGCAGATGCGATTGATAGACGCAAAGCGGCTTAAATACAAAACCGGTGATATCGATAAAGTAAGTTTTTTGAAACTTAAACAAAAACTCAAGCGCCTGCTTGAGTTAGAGTAGAAATTTTTACCCTTGCTTACGCAAGGGAGGGCCGAAGCCATTTGTAATCTTATGATAGCACAACCAAGAAAAAAGTCAAGCCGGCTATCTGCAAATAGTACGGATTTTGGGCGGGAATATTTCAAGAGATCAAATAACTTGAAATTTCGGGGGAAATGGGGTATAAAGGGGGAAAGTGGAAATTGACAATTTATAAATAACAAAACAATATGGTAAAAATTTTAATTATCTCCGGCAGCCCCAGAAAAGGCAATACGGAATTTGTTTTGAATAAAATTTATGAGTCCCTGAAAGACAAGCGGGAGTTAATATTGCTCCGAAATAAAAACATCAAGCATTGTGCCGGGTGTTTGCATTGTGACGAGCATAAAAAATGTGCTATTCAGGATGATATGCAGGAACTGTATGGAAAAATACAGAAAGCTGACCTAATAATTTTAGGAACACCGAATTATTTTGATAATGTTCCAGGACTAATGAAGGATTTTATAGACAGAACCAATCCATTTTATGAGACTGACAAGCTTAAGGGTAAAAAGGTAATCACGATTGTTGTTGGTGGCGGTAAAATAAAAAATTCCAAACGAGTGGTGGAACAAGCTTTGAAATATTTTCATGAAGGGCATCAGATGAAATTGGTCGGTAGCTATTGTTTCCAGGCGTTACATTCCAAAGATATCGAAAACAATCCCAAAGCAATTGATGTAATTGAGAAAATTATAAATAAGGTTAATGCTATAAAATAAATTACTAAACGAAGTAAAATAATGAGAATCACAATCTGCGGAAGATAAAAATTTGATTTATAAACAATTATGTCATCATCCGACAAAAATATCATTGAAACGTCCGGCAATAGTCCTCAAATTCCGCGTGATATCGCAATTGGTGATTTTGTTGTGGCAAAATTTAAACTGGAAGATTTGGTTGATAGCCCCCGCAGCCAAGTATATTTTTCATGGAAAAAGGAATAATTATCTTAAGGAAAAAAAATCTCTGGATCGGACTATCTGGATTGTTCATATTTTTACTTATATATTCATTTTTAGATTTAAGTGTCAAGCCAAAAATCGATACAGTAAGCATAAAAGAAAGTGCTTTCACTGAATATCCGACGGAATACAACTATAGGCAAACAAAAAACGATTGCGGACCATTTAATGTTGCTGCCGTAGTTAGAGCCCTTACGGGCAAAAATGTACACTCTGAATTGTTTGCGCAAGAGATAGACTGGCGGCTTCCCAATAAATATACTTTGCCCTGGGGACTTGAAAGGCAGTTTAAGAAACGCGGCGTCCGAATTGAGAAACCCAATTTTAAGCTCTTAACGGACGATGAAAAAATCATGTTTATTCAGCAGTGCCTTTCTCTTGGCATGCCGATTATTATTCTTGGTGAACGAGACAACTATGAACACTACATTACTATATTAGGATTTGATTCCAATGAAGATCAATATTATATATATGACAGTCTTCAAACGTCTTCACTTGAACAGCAAAACATGACAGTGGACGAAAACGTTTCCCTGCCTGGAAATAAAACCATGAAATCGCAGGAGTTGCTCGATTTCTGGCGCGGTGGTGGCATGTATGGACTCTGGAGATGGTATGGGCTTGTCGCTAGTTTATAAAAAAAGTACCAAATCCTTGAAATTTCGGGGGAGATATGGTATAAGGGGGGGCAGTTGATTTTATCGAAAATAATTTGTTTAACGAATAATTTTTAACAAATTAAAATAAAATTATGTCGAAGAAGTTGGACAGAAGCGTGATAAAAAGCGCGGCAGCCGTAAAAGAGCTTTCACAAGGCGAGTTGCAAAAAATGGCGCATGAAGGCACCAAAGAAGCGGTGGAAAAAATCAGGAAGTATGTCGAGGCGGAAAAAGATTTTGAGAAAAAATCTTACGCCGAGATGGCGCTGGAAGAATGCGAGGTGTTTTATTATCAGCCGAGAAATGAAAAAGAGGAAGAGGATTTTTTGCTTTCGGAACTTATCAGGCGAAAGGAGAATTATATTGATGATTTAATGATGAAAATCGAAGGCATCGAATCTGAAATCGAGAAATTGATGCTGGAGAAAAAAGTACACGAGAAGGTTTTGTCGAGTCATAAGAATAAAAAAGAAGAATGGAAATATAATTGGATGCAGGATTTTGTGACTATGGAAGAAAACAAACTTGGGGAAATCAGAGATGAATTGGCTTATGACGAAGCTTGGGTTGTTGAAGCCAAGAAGATAATTACCACGGCGCGCTATAGAAATATGCCAAAGCGTCATCTCGAACATTATGATTTCAATGTGGATGATGGTTATGAAAATGAACATGATTGCGATTGCGATGATGATGAGGACTGTTGCGACTGTCTGACGTAAAAAACAATAAAATTTTTTGCGCGATTATTGCTTAAATCTTGTGCAATTCAAAGTTCAATTGAGAATGGGAGTAGCCGGGCAATCGTCTAACGTTCTTTGCGCGAATCTTGCGCGAATCTTGCGCGATTGGAAAAATAGGTGTATAATATAGGTATGTTTAAGCCACGATATAAGCTCACTAATAAAATACTCAAGAATTTGACGGATATTGCCGAAGCTAAGGGTATAATTGAAAAGGCTAAGCTTTTGCCGAAACATGAACTGAAGCTTAAACGTCAAGCAATAATCAGGATGTCCCATAGCTCCACGGCTATTGAGGGTAATATTTTGGATATTCGCCAAGTTGAAGCTTTGCAGGCCGGGAAAAAAATCAATGCTCCAGCACGCGATATCTATGAGGTGCAAAATTATCTTGAAACCCTGAAATATATCGACAAGATAGTGAAAGGAAAAAAAGAGATTAGCGGAAAAGTCTTATTGAAAATACATTCCGCAGTAACCAACAGAACTTTGCCGAAAGAGCAATCCGGCCACTATCGTAGAGGACCTGTTTATATCGTGCGAAGACGATTAGGCTTCTCCGACCAGGTGGTCTATACAGCGCCTGTTGCCGAAAGTGTTTCTGGATTTTGCACCGACCTTATCAAATG
>MFSF01000031.1 GCA_001784815.1 Candidatus Moranbacteria bacterium RIFOXYA12_FULL_44_15 | reverse complement strand
CCTCCAACTTTTAGACATTTCCTTTCTTATCATAAAATGGAAAGCAAAAGATATTTTATAAAAACATCCTTGTTTTTTACTTTTCTGGTTTTTACAAGCCTTCCTTTTTTCGCTTTTGCCGATGGCATCGTTCCTTGCGGCAATTCCAATCAAAGCCCCTGCACACTCTGCCACCTCATCATCGGCATCAAAAGGCTGATTGACTGGGGCAAGAACCTTTTGGTCACCATCACTTTCGTAGGAATTTTCATCTCCGGCGTAATGTATATCATTTCCGCGGGAGAAGAAGCGATGGTAACCCAGGCGAAAAAATTTCTGAGTGCCAGCCTCATCGGCTTTACCGTCACGATGGCTGCCTGGCTGATTGTCAATGTGGCCATCACCTGGGTCGCTTCCGCTAAGCCGGATCTTGGCATCGGGAAAACAGGCTGGAGCACTTTCACTTGCGACACCACATCCAGCGCGCTGACCGGAGAACAACAGCAAGACGGGCTGATTGTCGAACCGACTGAAGTCGTGTTTGACAAAACCGAACAAACCCAGCAGCTTGCGGTAAAGCTCAAGGACAAAGGCGAGGAAAAAGACGTCACCAAAGAAGCTTCTTATTCCATCGACAAAACCGACGTAGCGGAAGTTTCCAAAGAAGGATTAGTAACCAACAAGTCGACTTTCGCGGAAGGAGAGTTCGGGCCGAAAGAAGCCAAGATAGAAATCAAATACCAAGACAAGACCGCCGAAGCGAAGGTGGTAACCTTCTCGGGGACTTGCCCGCTGGGTCGGAAAAAACTTGAAAAAATAGCGTCCCGACCATATCGCTTTGGAGCAGACTTTATTGCGCAAAAAGCGTTGGCCGAAGAAAGTGAGTTCTATCTTTCGGATGCCCAGCCAAATGTTTTTTCAATCGAGGAGATAAGAACCAAGGGAGAAATATGGATTAAGATTTGCACCGACGTAACGAAAATAAGCCGCGCTCACATTGGAATGGGTATTATGAATAATTGGAGAGAATCACCCAGCCATATTTCTTCGAAAGAAATGACCAATGCTGATCAAGAAGGTTACCGATCCGTAGCGATAAAGTTTCCATATCAAGAAGGAGAATTAACTTTAAACAAGGGGGTGTACGATTTAGTATTAGATTTTGAATTAAGCGGCGATAAAACCTCGGGTGGAATCAGAAGCGCCCTGGAGATTAAGGACATTAATGGAGGTTGCGAGCCAGTAAACCCTTCCGGTCTTATCCAGTATGACAACAGGATTCCTTTGGTTTTTGTGTCTAAGGATTATCAGATATCCACTGAGTCAGGCGTGCAAGAATTCAAAGAAGATGTTAAAACCATGTCCGCTATCAATAACTACCCCGTCGACTTATCCCATTACACTTCCTGGATTTCCTTGGAGGAGGACAAGAATGCTTGCCCGGGAGACAGCAGAATAGCAATTGTTTATGTGGTTAAAAGAAATGAGAGCGATCCGGGTTGCACAAATGGAACTCAAGGATATGCCACACTTGGTGTTGACGACGTACACTTATGTTCGCAAACGATAAAGGAAGACGGGGTAAATGGCGCTGCCGTTCTAACTCATGAATTGGGGCATGCCCAAGGACGCTTGATTGACGAATACACCATGGCAGGCGAGAGTCCGGAAATGTTATCAGGACGAAATTGTTTTTATCCTAATAACGGCCATCCCAGTCAAGACGCTTGCAATTATTTCAAAAGCATAGTATCTGGATATGACTGTTCCCAAATAAGAGCAGGGTGCGATTATAAAGATTCTTACAGCAGAAGCATTGAGAGAGGGATTATGTATGGAGTTGGTGATGGCAACCCTAGCTTCGGCGAAATATGTACTAAATTATATGAAGATCGGCTATCATCGTTAGGTTATCGCAACTAAAAGCTAAATTATGTTTCAAATTAAAAAAGCATCCTGGCCTCTTTTCTCATTATTGCTCGTGTGGTTTTTGTTTATTCCTTCTGTCACTGACTCCTACCAGGACATAAAAGATAAAAAAAATAACTTTTATATCATACGCCTGATTTACAATTCTAAACAAGATACATTGAAGTTAAGCAACAATAAAGATCTCACCAATCTGATGCTGGATGATTACAACGCCACCCGCGACACCGGCTCCGGTTCGCAATTTTACGCCAAAGTGGCCTCTTTTAACGGGAAAGACAAGGTTTTTGAAAACGGTTCAGACAAATTTCATCTAGGCGAGTGGCAGCTGGTTATGTTTTGGGACGGCGTGGACGAAAACGGCAACACCATCGGCGGGAGCGAAGAATTGGAAGAGGGAGAGGTAAAAGTCGGTGTGCCATATTTTTCCGATGGAAAAACAATAAACATCCATGAAGCCAATACCGACAAGCTGGCGCTGTCCATCGATGTGTCCAAGTTTTCAATTTGCAATATAAATACTCTATGCGACGGCAAGGAAAACTACGAGAATTGCCCGGCTGATTGCAAAGTTGACGCCTTGTCCGGTCTGGTTCCGGCTTCTCGCCAAGATTCTTCAGAAACCAATCCTGATGCCTTTTCAGAAAATCATAATCTGATATATATTTTAGCCGTTTGCTTAGCTGTAATTGTCGCGTTCTTCCTGGGATTTTTTATCTGGAGGAAAAAATTCAAAAATTAAAAGCTGGATTTGCTTTTTTTATTTTTGAAATGTCGCCAAAATATGCTACTATATCCGCATAGCCTTCCAGATTTTTTGTTCAGACAAAAATAAAATGAAACATAAAAAATATTTATTCAGCCTGATCTTACCGTTGTTTTTACTGAATTTTTCTAGCGCGATCGCGGCCGGGGAAGAATGTGAAACAAAGTACGGCGGAAATTGTTCCGACAGTTGCGGAGCAAACAAGCTATCGCTCGGCGTTAACGTTTATGGATGCGACGCCGCCAGCAAATGCTGCGTATACCCTTGCAATGGAACGGATGTCCGGGGGAAATTCGGAAACCAAACCATTTGCCAGGATAAAACCAGTTCCGAATGCGAGAATGAGATGCAACAAACACTGGACTGCGAACAAAAATTCGGCTCCAATGGAATTTGCTGTATCAAACCAAAAGAAGTAGCTAAATCATGCGGTCCAACCCAGGAAGACGGTGGAAAAGGGAAAGTCTCGGGCGTATGCAAACCCAAAACGGAATCTTGCAGCGGCGCGGATCGAACCCAATATAATTCAGATTGCGGTTCCGAAGAAAAGTGTTGCGAAGTTATAGATGTAACCGTAACTCCGCCAGATGATCCATATGCTCCAAAAACACCTGACTATAACCAAGGTATTGTTCCTTGCGGCAATTCCAGTCAAAGTCTCTGCACGCTCTGCCACCTAATCATCGGCATCAAAAGACTGATTGATTGGGGGAAGAACCTTCTGGTCACCATCACTTTTGTGGGAATTTTCATCTCCGGCGTGATGTACATCATTTCCGCCGGGGAAGAAGCCATGACGACCCAAGCGAAAAAATTCTTGAGCGCCAGCCTCATTGGTTTTACCGTAACGATGGCCGCCTGGCTGATTGTCAACGTAGTCATCACCTGGGTCGCTTCCGCCAAACCGGATCTGGGCATCGGGAAAACCGGCTGGAGCACCTTCACTTGCGACACCACTTCAACCGCCTTGACCGGCGGAGGCGGAACGCCCGGCGGTCCGACTCCCGCCTCCCAGAAATGTTGCGTCATTTCCAGTCAGGAAGGCGTCGGCAACTACGGTAAAGCAGAAAATTGTCCCGCCACCACCGGCGGAACCACCAAAGCTGAATGCGAAATATACTGGAAAGATTACTATGGCACCGACCCCGCCAAAGCCGCCGAGCTCAAAGAAAAACTGGCAACCTGCAAAGACGAAGAAGCCAAGTGCGACACCGCCACCGGAGGCACCCTCACCGAAAACTGTTCCACCAACCCAGCTTGCGGAGGAGAAAAAACAACGGGAACGCCCGATGGGTATACTTACGATCCTGGCATAGAGCAACAAATGAGCGACGCATCTAACGAATTGAAGCAAATGTTGACTTGTATGCAACCGAAGTTACCTACTGAAGCAAAAAGAATAAGTTCCATATCGGATTCAGCAGGAATGGCAAGGTGCGCAACTAGCTGGAACCGACCGCCCTGCGCCCATGCTCAAAATTCCTGCCATTACGGAGGAGCAAGTTGCAAGGGCAAGTCATACGCAGCAGATTTCGCCAATGAACAATACCAGAGCCAAATATCTTCCGCAGCTTCACAATGCAACGGAAGAGTAAATGCGGAAGGCAACCATATTCATGTCAGCGTTCAAACAAGCTGTTGCTCCCTGTAAAATTTCCGCGCTAATTTTAAATTTTAATTTGCCATTTTTCATTTTGATTTTTGCATTTTGACTTTTTTATGTCCACTCTCAAAAAAATATTTTTCCTCTCCCTTTTCATCTTTGTCTTGTCATCGCTTTTTTGGGGCGTGTATAATTTGTCTTTCAAGAAAACTGCTGACCCGGTGGCAGAAAAAAACGAACCTGAGAGTGAACCGGAAAAAACAACTCCCGTCAAAGAAATTCCCGCCATCACCGCCGTTTCCGACGAACCGGTCATCTCGCCAGCCCTTTCAACTGACGGAAACACTATCCGCTATTATTCCAAAACTAACGGACAAGCTTGGGAAATGAACCTCGACGGAACCGGCAAAAAGATCCTCGGCGAAACCGAGCTCGTTGGACTCGCCGATACTTATTGGGCCAGCGACAAGAATAAGGTCGTTACCCGATTCAACAAAATCGGGGAAAAAACCGCCTTTTTCTACTATAATCACACTGAAAAAAAAGGGGTTAAGTTAAAAGACAATCTGGATGAAGTCGTTTGGAACACTAATGGAAACAAAATATTATATAAATACTACAGTCCCACCAATCAAGAAAGGACTTTGAATATCGCCGATCCGGACGGATCCAACTGGCAAAAACTGGCTGATTTGAAATACCGTTACGTCAACATTGCCCAAATCCCCATGTCCGGCCTTATTTCTTTTTGGAACCGCCCCGACGCTTATACAGAAACAATTTTGAAAACCATCCCCGCTATCGGCGGAGAAGAAAAAACGGTTTTCACCGGAAAATTCGGCGCGGATTATCTTTGGAACAGTTCCGGAACGCATACGCTCATAAGCCACTCTGACATCCGCATAGGAAGCAAAATGCAACTCGCCACAATCAATTACAATGGCGGGGAATACAAGAGTCTGAATATTCCGACTTTCGTTTCCAAATGCGTTTGGTCCAAAAACCAAAAAACGATTTATTACGCCCTGCCCGGAAACATTCCCCAAAGCGCCATCCTTCCCAATGAATACGACGAAGGAAAATTCACCACCACCGACACTTTTTGGAAAGTCAATTTGGAAAACGGAGAAAAAACCAGATTGGTCGAGCCGGAAAACATTCCCGGAAAATTCGACGCGACAAAATTATTCCTCAACTCCGACGAAAGCGTCCTCTTCTTCGTCAATAAAATCGACGGAAAACTTTATCGGATGGAATTATAAACTTTCCAGTTCACAAAACCAAAAAGCACATCCAGAAGACGACCGCCAGGTCGTTTTTGAAATAGGTCGTGTCCACCAGACCGTGAAGAAGAATATAGAGCATTATAGCCAAAGAGATATACGTTATTTGCTCGCTCATCGCTCGCAAACCGACATTACGAATGTCGGACATGCGAATCGAGGTTTTTGAAATTCCTATACGGCGAAGTACATCACTGAAATATAGAAATATCAGCCACAAAAATCCGACTAGGCAAAAGATTCCTCCCGCCAGCCAAAACGCCAAAAAAATATTATGCGGGTGCGGCGCCGCCCATTCCAAATAGGGCGGAAAATATTTTTGGTATTCCAAATAAATTTCCTGAAAATTCCCCGAACCAACTCCCCAAAGCCAATGTTCTTCCAGCATCTTTCCAGCTGATTTCCAAATCATAACACGGGAAGCCAATGAGGATCTTTCGTCCAGATTGATAATATCCGTAAATTTTTTATTGCTTAACTGAAAAAGAAGCGTTAATAAAAATATAACAACCAGCAGTGCGTACTTTTTATTTATTTTTTTACCAAAAATTTTCCATAAGACTTTCTTTTCCTTGCACGCTGCCAGATCCCTCGACTCCGCTACCTGCCTCGCCGGCAGGCAGGCGCTACGCTCGGAATGACACATCTTTATTAATCCCCCTATTACCAATGAACCAAACAAAGCCGTCCAAGCCGCATAGGAATACGTAAAATAAAAAATAATTAAAATTAATATCACAGACACCGCCAAAAATGTTTTGTATTTTGAATCTTGATCATTTAAAAATTTAGAATTGTTTGAAAATTGAAAATTGAAAGCTTGTCCTGAGCGAAGTCGAAGGATTGAAAATTTCGCCAGCGCTGTAATCAGCGCTGGCGCCAAGTACATCGCCAAATAATTCGGCGAATTGAAAATTCCTTGAAGCCTCCCGTCAAAAGTGACGTTTCCCGAAAAATAAAACCCGAGAGAAACAAGCGCCACGACAAACGCCGACAAATAATAAGCAATGAAAATATTTTTAATTTTATCGTTGGGAACAACTGAGCGAGCGGCAACAAAAAACAAAAACGGTAAAACGAACCAGCCCTTTATTATACCCAGACTATGCACATAATTACTTACGTACATATTTATGTACCTTGAAATTATTAGACCCGCGAATATTAATAAAATTGGCAACAAATATTTTTTATCAATTGCACCCGTAGAGACGAGGCACTGCCTCGTCTCTACGCGATTTAATATCCAGAAAACAAAACTCGTTCCGATCAGCATTTCCAAAACATTCGTCGGCACGCCCAAAAGATTAAATCTTACCAAATACAACGGCAGACAAAAAACCGTCAGATATATCAAATTTTCCAAATTAGCTATTTTTTTCATTGGTGTCAATATTTCCAAAACTCAAAGTTAAAAGCAAAAGCGCCAAAACAACTGGGGAATAAATAGCTGTTTCAAAAAGCGAATGGACTGAAAAAATAACAACGCCCGCGGCGCAACCTAAAAATATAATATCCTCCTTTGATTTTTTCAAAAAAGCCACAGTGAAAGAAAACATAAGAAAAATCCAAACAAACGCATTGGCAATTCCTGTTTCAGCCGCGATATCCAGATAAGTATTATGGGCGTAAATCGGCTCGCGGTAATCGGCCGTCGGCTTGATTGCCAACGGATAGTTGCCAATGCCGGTTCCAAAAAAGGGCTGGTCCCGCGCGACTTCCACCGCCTGATTCCATGTTTCAATCCTGCCTCTATTAGATCCTTCTCTCAGGTTGAAACTGGAAGAAAACCGCTTGGATATGGGACTGGGGATCAGAAACAAACCTATCAATAACACGACAGCCGCGAGGCTAATCAAAAACTTGTATTTCATATTCAGTCTTGAGACGCCGGAAAACCAGAAGACGACAAAACCGGAAAACAAGCCCAGATACCCGCCGCGGGAAAAAGTCAGCGCGTCGGCAATCATCAAAACAAAAAAAGCAGCCAAATACAGCCATTTTTTATTTTTCAAAAACAAAACCAGCGCCAATGGAGCCAACAATCCCAGATAATAGGAGAACATATGCGGATCGGGAAAAAAGGAAGTCGCCCGCAAATACGTAGCTCCGGAAATATTTACCAGCCAACTTGGATTTCGAAGAACCGCCTCAGTGAAACTTCGCCCCAAAAAAGGCGGTACGGCGTAAGCGGCCCAGAATCCATACACCGCCTCCAGACCAAAAACAAATTGCGCCAGAAATTGCCCAATACCGACCGCCGCCGCCGCTGTTCCGGAAAAAATCAAGCAGCGGATGATTTTTTCCATCCGTAAAGTATTTTTTATCTCCGCCGAAGCGACAAAATACAAGGGAAAAATGGAAAACAGAAATAAAAGCTTCCGCGCCGACCATTCCGGATTCCGGGCGAAGAATATGGAAAAAATATTCAAAAACAAAAAGGAAGCAACTAAAAGCGTTTGCGGATTTTTACCAAAAGTTATCTTTTTATTTTTCAATCCGCTCGCCAACCAAGCTAAAAAAATCGCGATAATCAGTACCCGGATTGAGGCCAAATCAACTCCCTCCGCCGGATTGAGAGCGATCTGAAAAGGAAGATAGAGCGATAAAAATAAGAGGAGACCAAACAGCATAACGACAACGCCTTAATCATAAATCGCTGAAGAATGTTATTTTCGAGGTTTATCCTGTTTGAGCGGGCCGCAAATGTCCAAAACTTTGGCTTATCCGCCGTTGACCGGGGGCGAAAGTTTTGGGTATATTTGCGGTCTGCGAGTTATAAACCGAGAAAATAACATTCTTCAGTGGTTTCTTTCAGATGTATTTTTCAAAATCCCGATACGCCTTGCTGACAACCTCCGCCATTTCATTCCTGTTATACGCCAAATCAATTTTATTCTTCAACTTTCTCAATTTCACATAAAAATACAGCCAGCCCCTCAACCACCACGGCGCGTTTTTCTTGGAAAAGATCAACCCGGAAATTACCAGCCAATAAACTTTGCTTTTTTTGAACGCTTCGCTTTTTTCCCAATGATACGCCCAGGAACTCGAAACCACCATTACTTTGAAGCCCGCCCTTCTCGCGCGCACGCTAAAATCAATATCTTCCCAATAAAGAAAAAAATCCTCGTCCAGGAGGCCGATTTCTTGAAAAACCTCCCTCTTAACCAACATTGCGCAACCGGAAACAAACTCCGATTCAAAACATTCTTCCGTTTTCGCCTGGCACGTATGCTCAGCTTTCATGGAAAACCATTTGATTTTCCCTCCCGAAAACCAAATTTTCCCACTGTCCTTTTCAAAAATAACCGGGCTTGATATCCCGATAGCTACATCCTTCTCGGCTGCATCCACCAACTTGCCTAGAAAATCCTTATCCACCTCAGCATCATTATTCAAAAGAAACACCCAGTCAGCCGCCCGATCAAGGGCATATCTTATCCCAACGTTGTTCCCGAGAGAAAAACCCAGGTTCTCTTCATTTTTTATGAAAATCGCCTTGGAAAAACCGCTTCTGGCCATTTCAAATGATCCGTCCTGGGAATTATTATCCACTACCACCACTTCGAAGTTCGGATAGTCGACTCTAAAAACACTCGCCAGGCACTTTTTGATCACGTCCCGGCCGTTGTAATTCAAAATAACAATAAAGACCTTGGAAAAGTTTTTCATTGTCTGCAAATATAATATTTTAGAAGTTTTTACCGCGACCTTTTTACCAGCCCCGCGACTTCAGAAGTTTTTATGGCCTTGGTCGCCCAAAGAAGGAAGAAATAAACCACCGCGCCGGACAAAGCCAGGAAGAAAAAATTCAAATCGCTGAAAGTGAAAAAGTAGACGGCCATCAAAAATCCGGAAGAAGCAATCGCGCCCTTCTTTTCCAGCCGGGGAACATATTTGACTTTTCTCACAACCAGCCAAGCCGCCAGAGCAACCACCACCAGCTCCGTTGCCAAGGAAACATAAGCCGCGGATATATAGGAATATTTAGGAATAAAAGCCAGGTTGAGTCCGATATTGATAAAGGCTGCCACCCCAAAAACCAACACCAGTTTTTTTTGCAAATTGGAAACAATCAGAATGGCGTTGAAAAAATGCCCGAAAAAAATAAGCGCCAAGGGGAAAACCAGAATTCGAAGGACATAAGCCGACTCGGAAAATCCCGCTCCGCCAATCAGATTGATTATGCCGTCCGCCAAAAAAAGCGTCCCGATAATGAGAGGCACTGTCATAATCGCGAAAAACTTGAAAGTTTTATTGGAAACGCTTTCGAATTCCGCCCGGTTGGAAAAAATATTGAGCGACATTATCGGCAGTACCAGCCCGATAATCATAGCCGGGAAAAAAGTAATATTTTCCAAGACCTTGTAAGCGGCATTATACACACCGACATCCGCGCTGCCTTTCATAATGGAAAGCAAGATAGTATCCATCTTAAAATACAAGAAAGTTATCACCGCCGCTCCGCCCATCGGAAGCGATTGTCTTAAGAATTGTTTCCAGTAAGTAAAATCGAACCGCAATTTGACACGCACATATTTTTTGGAAAAAGAAAAAACCAAAACAAACACAAAAACCATATACAGAAAGAGTGAAAATATGATCCAGCCGAATCCCAGATCCAGTTTCACAACCGCGATTATAAAAAGTACCTGAAGAATCTTTCCGCCCAACTCGGCCATAGCCACCCTGTCCATCGATAAGTTTTTTTGAAAAACACCGTTTAGAATCTGATAAGCCGAAGAAAAGAGATAGGCGGCTCCGACAATAACTATGCCCGTTTTAAGCTCGCGCGAATACGGAAGGAACCAAATAACCAAGGGGGAAATAAGGACGACAACCGCCGCGGAAATGATCCGCAGGGCAAAAACGTTTCCCATTATCTTTTCCGCGTCCGCGCCCTCCCGGGAAATTTCCCGAGTAGAAATTTGATATAGTCCCAGATCGGACACCGCCGAGAAAAAAGCAAAAAACGCCAACACAGTGGCGTAATCTCCGAAACCATCCTTCCCGAGATACCGGGTGATGAAGCCTATCGAAACCAGCGCCAAAACCGTGGAAGCAATCTTTGAAGCGCTGCTAGCGACGACATTGTAGGCAATTTTGCGAGCAACAAGCATAGTTACGAAATACGAAAGTACGAAAAACATCAACTACCATGCGTGACAACGCCAAAACGTTTCGTAGTTCGTTCATTTCGTAGTTCGTAAATTTTAAACCAAATCAGCGGGCTTTATAACCACTCTCCTGTCTTCTCCCTCTCCGATACTTTCTGTCTTGATGTCATCCATCTTAAAAAGCTCCAGATGGACGATTCTTCTTTCATAAGGCGACATTGGTCGGAGCGCTATGGTCCGTTTTTCCAGCAGACATTGCTTGGCGGCGTCTTGGGACATTTTTATGATAGAAATATTTTTTTCCTGGCGATAAGAGTTTACATCCAAAGTGAAGTTAGCTCTTTCCTGGAACTTTTGCCTGACCAGCATTCTGGCAATGTGCTGGAGAGACTGGAGATTAACGCCATACTGCCCGATCAAAAAGCTGGATTCTTCGGTTCTAATATTGCAAACCAACGCCTCGCCGTCTCCTTTTTCAATTTCCACTTCCACCTGAAATCCCATCCTGGAAACAAGTTCAGCCACTGTTTCTTTCACTATTTCTTCCAAATTTCCATCTTCCATGTTTTTAGCCATTAGTAGTTAGCGATTGGTAACTTGAGAAAATCTTCATCCAAATTACCAGTAGCCAGGCACTAATTACTGCTTGCCTTCTC
>MFSF01000030.1 GCA_001784815.1 Candidatus Moranbacteria bacterium RIFOXYA12_FULL_44_15 | reverse complement strand
ATTGGCTCCGCAATCGATAAATCATTTGTGTGACGAATGCCGGACCCATTTCAAGGTCCTTTTGGAATATTTGGATGAATTGGATTTGCCCTATATCATTAATCCGCGGTTGGTTCGCGGTTTGGATTATTATACAAAAACGGTTTTTGAAATTTGGTCGGGAGTCGAAGACGGCAAAAAACATTCCTTGGGAGGCGGGGGAAGATACGACGGACTTATTAAATCAATGGGAGGAGAAGACACTCCGGCTATCGGATTCGCAGTTGGTATTGAGAGATTGATTCTGGAGATGAAACGAGTTCAGGCGAAACCCTACAAAGCTCCCCGCCCCAGGGTTTTTATGGCCCAGCTGGGAAACCTTGCCAAAAGAAAAAGCCTCAGACTTTTTTCCGAATTGGAAAGAAATGGTATTCTTACGGCAGAAAGTTTCGGAAGGGGAAGTCTAAAATCACAGTTGAAGGTGGCTAATAAACTGGGAGTGGATCTGACGTTGATTTTGGGTCAGAAGGAAACACTGGACGGGACGGTAATTGTCAAAAATATGGCCACGGGAGTCCAGGAAACGGTTAGCGCGGACAAGCTGGTGGATTTGATTAAAAAAAAGCTAAAAGCGGATAGCGTGGTAGTGTACCATAATAGTTAACCGCGATTCGAATCAACGAATGCATTCGAATCTACGAATAATTAATTTGTAGATTCGTGAATTCGCGTTCATTCGTAGATTCGAATCGGTCAATATTCGTATGTGTATTTTTTGTAAAATCGTAAAAAAAGAAGTTCCGGCGTCGGTAGTCTACGAAGATAGCGACATTATCGCCTTCAAAGATGTTCATCCGATTGCCCCGGTGCATATTTTGCTTATTCCCAAGAAGCACATCGAGAGTGTTGATGACCTGAGAGATGAAGATGTCAGCTTGGCGGGAAAACTGGTTGTCGCGGCTGGAAAAATCGCCAGGGACTTTGACATTTCTCCAAAAGGGTATAAACTGTTATTTCGGGTAGGCGAGTGGGGCGGGCAAGAGGTTCCGCATTTGCACCTCCATCTTATCGGGGGAGCTAAACTCTATGAAGCCATTCATCCGGAGGAGATGTCAAAAGAAGCCAGGTAAAATAAATTAATTAGTTGAGAAAGGGGGTTTTTATGATAGAGGTAAAAAAGAAAGACAGGGAATCGTCAGAAAGTCTGATTCGAAGGTTCAGCCGCCGAGTGCAACAGAGCGGTGTTTTGATGCAGGCCAGACGCGGAAGATTTCGCAAGGACGAAAAAAGCAAGCGTGAAGTGAGAGAAGGGGCGATGTATAAAGAGAAAGTCAGGAAGGTAGTCAACAAGCTCAAAAAAATGGGCAAGTTTGACGACCAGAGCTTCAAAAATGTCAAAAAGAAACTTATTCGCTAATGGTCGCGAATGTTTAAACGAATTTTCGCGAATAGCTGTTATATTTATTTGCGTTTGTTCGTTTTGCAATTTGTGAAAATTTGCATATGTTAAAACAAAAAATTCAAGACGATCTCAAATCCGCCATGAAAGCTGGCGACGTGGTTAAGCGCGATACGCTTCGAATGTTGGATTCAATGATCAAAAACTCTGAAATTGAGAAAAAGAAACGCGAGGACGGCCTTTCGGATGAGGAGATAATCGAAGTGGCCTTTCGCGCTATCAAACAAAGAAGAGACAGTATTTCGCAATATGAAGCCGGCGGACGGAAGGATTTGGCGGAAAAAGAAAAAAAGGAAATAGAAATTTTGTCAGCTTATCTCCCGGAGCAAATGAGCGAAGAAGCAGTGAGAGCTGAGGTGAAAAAAATTATTTCTGATTTGGGCGTATCAACCAAATCCGAAACGGGAAAAGTTATGGGCGCGGCGATGGCGCGCTTGAAAGGCAAAGCCGATGGCAATCTGGTGAAAAAAATTGTGGAAGAAGAATTAAATTAAGATGAGTTTATCAGATAAAAGCGTCCAAGAGGACGCTTTTTGCATACTTATGCTATAATATCTTTGGACGTGGCATGTCCAAAAAATTTATCATTATCATGAAGATTACAACATGCCTTAACACAACTGAAAAAGAAGTTCTTGCCAAAAAATTTAACATAATAATTGGCATAAGCATTGGCAATAAATATTTTACGAAAGAAAATATTCGCGATTATTTGCTTTGGGCTGTAAAAAATACGAAAGAAAAAGTAGCTATTTTGATTCCAGACAAAATACACGCCGTAAATTACGAAGTCAGATCGGGTTATAAAAAAGAACGTTCTCTAAAGAGAGCAATCAATGAGGGTGAAAAGATAGAAAATATAGCGAAAGATATCATAGAAGAACTCCCTTTTGAAAAACACTCAGTTATGAGTATCTTAAAATGGGAAGATATAGAAACTGAAGAATACAAGCGAAGAGTATCCGTCCTATATGATGAATTCAAAGATAATTCGAAGTTTAGAAATGAAATAATAGAAATTGTTAAAGAATATTGCAATTCAGAAAAATTAACCGATTGCGATTACGAAAAATTGGCTACTTATCCGCTTGAAGAATTGCCGATGCTGGTTTGTGGCACAATCACAAAAATCCCTTCGATTTATACTATTCCGATTGGTTTTGATTTATTCATAGATCCAATGGATCCTGGAAAATATTTGAATCATTCATGCGAGCCATCATGTGGCATAAAAAACAGAACACAAATTGTCGCTATGAGTGATTTGAAAAAAGACGAGGAAATTACGATAGACTATGCTATGTTTGTTCCAACCAAGCAAGGCCACCCTAGGGTTGGCATCGACGCGCCAATATGTAGATGTGGTGCAAAAAATCGCCGCGAACAATTTGGAAATTATGAAGAATTATCAGACGAGTTGCGAGAAAAATATAAAGGATACATTTCCGATTATTTGATTTGATGGGTTTTTTGTTTTTGGACGTGCCACGTCCAAAAACGTCCAAAAAAATATGAGAAAGACTGATTTTGTAAATGACGAGTATTATCACATATATAACAGAGGCGTTGATAAACGGGAAATTTTTTTGTGTAATGATGATTATAAGCGTTTTGTTTGTTCAATGAGGGACTTTAACGCACTTGATCCTATAGGTAGTATCTTTGAAAAACGTATGCGTGAACGCAAGGGAGTCAAATCTTTTGGACGTGGCACGTCCAAATTAGTGGAAATTTTGTGCTATTGTCTCAATCCAAATCACTATCACTTTATTCTCAGACAGTTATCCGAACGTGGCGTCGAGAAGTTCATGAAACGGCTTGGAAATGGATATACTAAATATTTTAATCATCGCTATGATAGGTCGGGAGTTCTTTTCCAGGGATCCTTCCGGTCTGTTTATATAGAAAACAATGAACAGCTTTTGCATCTCTCTGCTTATATAAACGCAAATCATTTTATTCATGGGTTTGAAAAAGAATTGCCCTCAAAATCGAATTATCTATATTCCAGTTCAGGGTTGTTTCTTAAAAAGCAAAAAAACGATGTCTGTGATCCGATTGAAATTGTAAATCAGTTTGATGCGGGTACTGACGAATATAAAAATTTTTTAGATGTTAACGCGCAATTTTTTAAAGAGAAAAAGGAAGTTGAGAGAGATCACTATATGTTGGAATAATATTCTTGGACGTGGCACGTCCAAAGCGGGCAAAGTTATGGAGCTCACAGTTGAATTTAACGACAAAGCGAAAAGCGGCGTGAAAAAAAGTTTTGTTTTTGGCGTGATTGAAAAAACGGCAAAGGAAAGCGGGTTGGAGTTTGCGCCAAATAAAAAGTTTTCTATGAGCATGGCCATGGTGAATCCTGAAGAAATTCGGCGATTGAACAAGATCTATCGGAAGAAGGATATGACAACGGATGTACTGTCGTTTTCGGAGTATAAGAACAGGAAGGAGCTCGAACTGGCTGGGGATAAAAACGTCTTTCTCGGGGAGTTAGTTTTGTGTTATAATGAAATTGAAAGGTACGCCGGAGAAAAAAAACTTGATTTAAAAAAAGAACTGATTAATGTCATCGCTCATGGCACGCTTCATCTTTTGGGTTTTTCCCACGGACGTGTTATGTTTGACATTCAAAATAAATTATGGACAGAATAAATCAATTCGGAAAAAGTTTGAAGTACGCCCTGCGCGGTTTGAAATACGCCGCCGCCCATGAAAAAAATTTTCAAAACCAGATAGCGGTTTCTGTTTTGGTTATCGGTTCAATGTTCTATTTCCAAGTAACGCGGTCGGAGGCAGTCGTATTATTTTTAGTGATTCTCGGGGTTCTGGTAATGGAACTTTTGAATACCGTGATGGAACGGATAGTTGATATCTTGAAACCCAAAGTCCATCCGTACGCCCGACTCATCAAAGACCTTATGGCTGCGAGCGTTTTGGTTTCATCCATTTTCGCGCTCATAATCGGCTTTATAATATTTCTTCCGTATCTTTTCCCCTAAAGCTCGTTTTGTTGTATAATTCACAATATGTCAAGAAAAGATATAATTTGTGGCATTGATGTTGGTTCGTCCAGTATCAGGACGGTTATCGCCCAAGCGATACCGGATGAAGGAAATCCCAGAATTATCGGGGTGGGAACCACCCCATCTTTAGGCGTGAGAAAAGGGATAATTTCTGATTTGGAAGAAGCTGCCAAGTCGATCAATGATTCAGTAGAAGCGGCTGAAAGGGCGGCTGGAATAAACGTGGAAAAAGCGGTCATAAGCATCGGAGGAAATCATATATCTTCCCAACATTCCAAGGGAGTGATCGCGGTCGGAAAAGCCGACGGGGAAGTGACTGAGGATGATATTTCGAGAGTTATTTCCGCGGCTCAAGCCATTTCTATTCCGGCCAATAAAGAAATAATCCATATTATCCCCAGGGAATATTCCTTGGACGACCAAAAAAACATTAAAGATCCGCTCGGTATGAACGGAGTGCGTCTGGAAGTGGACGCGATGATTATTGAGGGATCTACGCCTTATATAAAAAATTTGATCAAGTGCGTGGAGCAAGCGGGGATTTCCGCGGATAGTCTTGTCCTTTCTTCCATAGCGGCGACGCTGTCCGCCCTTTCCAAACGCCAGAAAGAATTGGGGGTTGTTTTGGTAGATATTGGAGGAGGGACCACTTCCATGGCTGTTTTTGAAGAAAACAACTTGTTGCATACGGCTGTTATTCCAATTGGCGGCAATCACATTACCAATGATATCGCTATCGGACTTAGGACTTCCATAGATGCGGCTGAAAGAGTGAAGTTGGAATATGGCAACGCGCTACCTCGTGAAATTGGGAAAAAAGAAGAGATAAATTTGTCTGAAATAGACTCAGGCGAAGAAGGGATTGTTTCCCGTTACCATGTGGCGGAAATCATCGAAGCCAGGTTGGAGGAAATCTTTATGATGGTTGACAAGGAATTGAAACTGATCGGGAAAGATAAACTGCTTCCAGCCGGAGCAGTGCTAGCGGGTGGAACCGCCAAGCTTCCCGGAGCCGTTGACCTGGCCAAAGAAATTTTGGGTCTCCCGGCGCAAACCGGCTTCCCGATAGTTTTAGGCGGTCTTATCGATAAAGTCGATGATCCAGCTTTCGCGACATCGGTTGGTCTGGTTTTGTGGGGAGTGGAAAATTTACAGTATTCCGGAAAGTCAGGCGGGTTGTTAAAAAACAAAATAGTTGGGAATATGGCTGAAAATGTCTCCGGAACAGTCGGAAAAGCCAAAAAGTGGCTGGAAAAATTTTTGCCATAGGAAGCAATAGAAATCAATTTAGGGCAAGTTGACACAGGAAGGCTCAATGTGTTAAATTTAATTACTGGAGAAAAATAGAAATCAACACTAAAATCCAAATTACAAAATCCAAATATCAAATTAAAACCCAAATCCAAATAACAAGATTTTTGGTTTTTGAGCTTTGAACTTGATTTGAAATTTGAGCTTTGCATTTTGGTTTTTTTATTTATAACTTGTTAAACTAAACTTTTTTCATAGACTAATTATTGGTCATTGACCATTGATTATTTACTTAAAACAATATGGCTGAAATAAAACCGCCCGTAGAAACATTTGCCAGGATTAAAGTAGTCGGCGTTGGAGGGTCAGGGTCAAACGCCGTTAATCGGATGATTGACGCGAAAGTCAAGGGGGTGGAATTTGTGGCGATCAACACCGACGCGCAAGATCTTCATCACAACAAATCAGCGGAGAAAGTTCATATCGGAAAAAATCTGACCAAGGGGTTAGGCGCCGGAATGAATCCCGATATCGGCCGGCAGGCGGCGGAAGAAAATCGCGATGAAATCCAGGAAGTGCTGAAAGGTACCGATATGGTTTTCGTGACTTGCGGATTGGGAGGAGGCACCGGTTCAGGCGCTTCCGCGATTGTAGCGGAAACAGCCAAAGAGCTGGGCGCGCTTACGGTGGCGGTGGTTACCAAACCATTCGCTTTTGAAGGGGCGCAAAGGCGGGCGATTGCGGAAGAAGCGCTGGAAAATCTCAAGGAAAGAGTGGACACTCTAATTACCATTCCGAACGACAAGCTTTTGCAAATAATAGACAAGAAAACCACGCTTATTAATTCCTTCCGGATCGTTGAT
The DNA here is from genome assembly GCA_001784815.1 of Candidatus Moranbacteria bacterium RIFOXYA12_FULL_44_15. GTDB lineage: Bacteria > Patescibacteriota > Minisyncoccia > Moranbacterales > UBA2206 > XYA2-FULL-43-15. Next base: position 1,740 of record MFSF01000030.1, on the reverse strand, counting down.
GACGTGCTTCGCCAAGGAGTGCAGGGAATTTCCGATCTTATCACCAAGCCGGGAATCGTGAATGTGGACTTCGCCGACGTGAAAGCCATTATGTCCAACAGCGGTTCAGCTCTTATGGGAATCGGCATCGGGTCGGGAGAAAACAGGGCGGCGGAAGCGGCTCGAGCCGCCATCAACAGTCCGCTTCTGGAACTTTCCATTGACGGCGCCAAGGGGGTACTCTTTAATGTCAGTGGATCTACTGATTTGACTATGCTGGAGATCAATGAAGCGGCTAACATTATTACCGAGTCGATTGATCCGAACGCCCGTGTTATTTTCGGGGCGGTGGTGGATGAAGCGATGAAAAAAGGTGAAGTTCAGATTACAGTGGTGGCGACCGGATTTGACGCCGATCGGGTCAACGAAAATCCGATAGAAAAAATGTCCCGTATAACTATCGAAGAAAGCCGAAAAAGAGAAAGGGAAAAAGAAGCTGACAATGACAATGAAGATATCAGCATAACTTTTCCCAACAAGATGGAACCGCGGATGATTATTGAAGAAAAAGTTCCGCCAAAACCCCAAAGGTTGATCGCGCCTAAGGTAAAAAATCTTCCTGATGACGATGATGAATTGGAAATCCCGGCTTTCATAAGAAGGAAGATGGGGAAGTAGGACATAAAACATAAAACATAAAACATAAAACAATCTCTCTTGAGGGGGTTGTTTTTTTGTTTTACGTTTTGTGACAAAAAGTTATCCACAGGCTGATGAAAATTGCGTGAAAAACGAGTGAAATCCGCCTCTTGGCGGATTTTTTGGTTGTGGTATAATCTAGTTGCGGTACACTATATGTAGTATAATTTACGAACTACGAAATGAATACGAAATACGAAAATACGAAAACACATCAGAATAGCCAATTGGTTTTTTGACGTTTCGTATTTCGTAAGAATATTATGAATTGTCCGTTTTGCAACAATACCGACACAAAAGTCATAGATTCCCGGGAAACTTCCGACGGGAAGATAACCCGCCGAAGGAGGGAATGTTTGGATTGCGAAACCAGATTTTCGACTTACGAAGAAGTGGAACTTTTACGTTTGACTGTCGTCAAGAAAGACGGTCGGAAAGTGGATTTTGACAAGCGCAAAGTGGAAAGCGGGATTCGGAAAGCCTTGGAAAAAAGGCCGATCAAGGAAGATGGAATAGCCAAACTGATGGGCGATATCGAATACTGCTTGCGCAGTTTGGATAAAGCCGAAGTCACCACCCGGGAAATCGGACGGCTTGTCCTCAAGAAGCTCCGCGAGCTTGACGAAGTGGCTTATGTCCGTTTCGCCAGCGTCTATAAATCTTTCGGTTCGATTGAAAGTTTCAAAAAAGAACTGGATACTTTCGATAAGTAATTACGAACTACGAAATAAGCGAATTACGAAAGAATATGGTTTTGCGAGTAAATCTGTCAACGGCATTTCGTAATTAGTTTATTTCGTAGTTCGTAAATGAAAAACCTAATTAATTTCAAATAATATAATCAATATGGGAGGAAACACCAAAATCAAAAAGGGGAAGAAAGTTGAAGGGAAGAAAGTCGGGGGAAAGGGGGTCAAGAAGCAAGAAGCAAGAAACAAGAAGCAGGAAATCAAGAAGATAAGCAAGAAAGAGGATATGGGGAAAATCACGAAAGTTGTGAAACGCAGCGGGCAGGTGGTGGCTTTTGATGAAGGGAAAATTGCCAAAGCGGTTTCTAAGGCT
>MFSF01000029.1 GCA_001784815.1 Candidatus Moranbacteria bacterium RIFOXYA12_FULL_44_15 | reverse complement strand
TTCCGACGGATTCAGCATGCTCCGAGAATGCGGCAAAACCCCTTCTTCCAGTCCGACTATGAAAACTATTTTAAACTCCAATCCCTTGGCGCTGTGGAGAGTCATAAGATGAACCGCGTCAGACGCTTGGTCGATTTTGTCCGTGTCCGCGATAAGCGCCACTTCTTCCAAAAAAAGATTCAACCCCTCTTCGCCCTCGTATTCATCATATTTTTTCGCCACCGTCAAAAGCTCCTGGACATTCTCATGGCGCGTCTGCCCTTCTTCCGTCCCGTCGAGCAAAGACTTTTCATACCCCGATTCAATAAAAACTTTTTGGATCAAATCGGTGAGTTGCAATTTATGCTTAACCCCTGACATTCTTTCAATAAACTCGCAAAACTTAAGAATTGAATCAATTTTGGCGCTTGGTATTCTAAGCGAGCTGTTTGATATTTTGTCATTTGAATTTTGGATTTGTTTGGAAATTGGAAATTGGAAATTGGAAATTGCGAGGCCGCAGGATATTAAATCTGAACTATTACTTTTTGCTAGCGCCACCCAATTGCTCAACGTTACACTCCCTATGCCTCGCCTCGGTTCGTTGATTATCCGCTCCAAAGAAACCTCATCGCTAAAATTATTGATAAGCCGGAGATAGGCGACAATATCCTTGATTTCTTTCCGCTGGTAAAATTTCACGCCGCCGATTATCCGATAGGGAATGGAATTTCTAAGCATCACTTCTTCAATCTGGCGAGACTGGGCATTGGTGCGATAAAGAACCACGGCGTCGCTATATCTGATATTTTCTTTTCTTTTCAAGTTCTCAATTTCCGAAATTACAAACTCCGCCTCATCCCTTTCATTATCCGCTTCATAAGAAGTTATCAGATGCCCGCCTTTATTTTGGGTCCAAACTTTTTTGTCTTTGCGATTGACGTTTTTGGAAATCACGCCATAAGCCGCGTCCAGAATCGTTTGCGTCGAGCGATAATTTTGTTCCAGCTTCACCACCACCGCGTCCGGATAATCTTTTTCAAAGTCGAGTATATTTTGGATGTCCGCGCCCCGCCATGAATACACCCCTTGCCAGTCGTCCCCGCAAACCCAAATGTTGCGATATTTTTGCGAGAGCATTTTGACCAAAGTATATTGCGCATGATTGGTATCCTGGTACTCATCCACCATGATGTAACGGAAAAAGTTTTGGTATTTTTCCAGCACTTCGGGATAAATTTGAAAAATCTTAACAGTTAGCATCAGGATGTCGTCGAAATCCAGGGCGTTCTGGTCTTTCAGTCTTTTCTGATAAGCCGTATAAACTTTCGCCACCACCTCTTCCCAATAACCGCCCACACTCACGGCAAATTTTTCCGCGTCAATCAGTTCATTTTTGGCTTTGGAAATGGCGCCCAAAATGGCTTTGGGTTTGAACTGATCCAAATTGACCTGCATTTCTTTCATCACTTTCTTCATCAGCGACTGTTGATCCTGGTCGTCAAAAATGTTAAACGAGCTTTTATACCCAATCTTCTCAATTTCCCTGCGAAGTATCTTCACGCAAATAGAATGAAAAGTGCCAACAGTAGGCAAGTTATATTTTTTACCCCCTCGCCCGTAATCGGGAGAGGGCTGGGGAGAGGGCACATTTCCAGCGTCGCTCAATAGCTTCGCAATCCGCTCCTTCATCTCCATCGCCGCTTTGTTAGTAAACGTCACCGCCAAAATCCGGTTTGCCGGAACATTTTTTTCCAAAATCAAATACGCCACCCGATGAGTGAGCGCCCGAGTTTTCCCCGACCCCGCCCCCGCAATAACGAGCACCGGCCCCTCCGTCGTCTCGACCGCTTGGCGTTGGGGAAGATTAAGTTTAGATAAAATATCAGACATAGCTAATCTATTGTAGCACACGTAAAATACTCTTGAATTTTTTGAGTTCCGGCGAGTATGCACATCACTGCATCACTCGCCTTTTTTATTTGAAAAAGAAGTTATCCACAGATAATCCTCGCAAGAAACTAGACAAGTATCATTTTAAATGATATTATATCACTGTAATAAGCTAATCAATTCTTATGGAAAAAACAAAAATCGTCTTGTGGAAAGGTAAAAAGATTAGAGGCATACTCCATAATAATGAGTGGTGGTTTTCAGTGGTAGATGCAGCAAGAGCGCTAACAGAGAGTACTGACGCAGGCGCATATTGGAGAAAGCTCAAACAAAGATTAATCGAAGAAGGAAGCGAGGCCGTGACATTTTGTCACGGACTGAAGCTAGAAGCTCCGGATGGCAAAAAGTATGAGACTGATTGTGCTAATACCGAAGGAATGCTTAGAATCATACAATCAATCCCTTCACCAAAAGCCGAGCCATTCAAGCTTTGGCTGGCGAAAGTCGGTTATGAGCGAATACAGGAAATCGAAAATCCGGAATTGGCAGCACAGAGAGCAAGAACGCTTTATCGCGTCAAAGGTTATCCTGAATCATGGATCGAAAAAAGAATGCGCGGAATTGAAGTGCGGGAGACCCTAACCAATGAGTGGAAAAACCGTGGCGCTAAAGAAAATATCGAATTTGGAATTCTTACCAATGAAATTTTGAAAGGCGCTTTCGATATGACGGCGGTAGATTATAAAAAATTCAAGGGACTGAAAAGAGAGAATCTGCGCGATCATATGGATGATATCGAACTCGTCCTCACCATACTCGGCGAAGCAACCGCCACCCGACTTCATCAAGGCAGAGATTCCCAAGGATTTCAACCGCTTCAAAAGGATGCGAAAGATGGCGGAGATATCGCCGGCAGAACCAGAAAAGACATTGAGCAAAAATTAGGCAAACCGATAGTTTCCAGAAAAAATTTCAAACATTTGAGTAGAAAGAAAGAAATAGAAAATAAAAAATAATCCTGGACAAAAGTCTGTTTGTGGTATATGGTTTATTTATAATAATCTTAACTAGCCGACACTGGTTTTACTGACGGGGGATTCCCGCAACGAGTGTCAGGCCGAAAAATTATGGCACTCAACGCCAAACAAAAGCAGAAAGTTACCAAAGACGTCGTGAGGCACGAAAAAGACACCGGTTCACCGGAATACCAGATCGCGCTTTTCACCGAGCAGATCAAAAAATTGACCGCGCATCTCAAAAAGAACGCCAAGGATTTCCATTCCCGCCGGGGACTTCTAAAAATGGTCTCCAAAAGGAAGAAACTGATGGAATATCTGAAGAAAACCAACGAGAAAGCGTATAAAGCGGTAATTAAGAAGCTAGGGCTAAAAGGATAAAACGCAATACCAATTTACGAATTGCATACGAATGATACTAATAATTCTTTCGTAGCATTCGTATGCAATTCGTATCGTTCGTATCGCTTATGTCAATATATAAAGAACAACGCGTCGGGGTTTTGGTCGATATTCAAAACCTCTATTACAGCGCCAAAGTCATCCACCAGAAGAAAGTCAACTTCGGAGCGGTTCTCAAAGCGGCTGTGGGCGACCGGAAGCTTATCCGCGCCATCGCTTACGGCATCAAAACGATGGAGGGGTTGGAGGAAAAATTTTTTGAAGCCTTGGGAAAACAGGGTTTTGAAGTCAAAACCAAGGATCTGCAAATTTTTCCCGGCGGCGCCAAAAAAGGCGACTGGGATGTGGGCATCGCCGTGGACGCCATCAAAATGTCCAAAAGCCTGGATGCCATTGTCCTCATCTCCGGCGACGGCGACTATATCCCGCTGGTCAAATATATTCAATCCACCACCGGCTGCCGGGTAGAAGGCGCGGCTTTCAAAGAATCCACCAGCGGCAAACTGGTCGAAGAACTGGACGATTTCATCAACATCAGCGAAAACAAGAAAAAGTTTCTAATCTAACCGATGCGAAACTACGGAACGAATTCGAATCTACGAACAGAACAAAAAGAAATACTTTTCTGAAAACGCCTAACTCGGGGCGTTTTTGTTTGACAAAAGCAGCAATAAGTGCTTAGATTTAGAGATCCTTTAACAATTCAACCGATCGGAAAAAGGAGGTAGTCCATGAAAAAGGAAATGATTCTTTTGGCAGTGGTAGCAATAATGCCTTATACAATTTTGGGAATTTTTTACAGTAGGAAAGTGACCAACGAAACAAGTACTTTTTCTACTGAAATAATGGCCGCTCTTTGGGGATGGGCTGTGCTATTCTTTTGGCCCATAACCTACCCTCTCTGGAAGAGGTGGAAAAAAGCTAGATAGACCCCTGCCGCCGTGAAAAGTTTTTGATATGTGCCGGGATTGAAAGACTCAATCCCGGCTTTTTTATTTGACAAAGACCCTAAATTACGCTATATTTTACACACTAAGAAACGTAAATTTTATAACTAAATAAAGGCTTTTTCGAGCGAAGGAAAGCTCAAAGATTAGAATCAGAAAACAAAGCCACAACTTAGGATTTAAGGAGTTAAGTTTTAAGTTGTTGTTTTGACTTCTTTTTCTATCTTCCGCCTCCGGCGGAGAATTTACTTCTATCGCGCGAGAAGCCTTGCGTAATTATGCAAGCAAAAAAATGGTCTCTCCAAATCGGAGGGAGGATTCTTGAGGTGGAAACAGGACTTTTGGCCGGACAGGCTAATGGATCGGTAACTGTGCGCTACGGCGACACGGTCGTTTTGGCAGCCGCTACTATGAGCAAAGGCGCATCGCGCATCAGCGGATATTTCCCGCTGATGGTGGATTTCGAAGAACGCTACTATGCCGCCGGAAAAATCAAGGGATCGCGTTTCATCAAACGCGAAGGTCGTCCCAGTGATGACGCGGTTTTGGCGGGACGCGCGGTGGACCGGACTGTCCGTCCGCTTTTCAATTCCCGAATGAGAAATGACGTGCAGATAATCTGCACCGTTTTATCGTACGACGGAGAAAACGATCCGGATATTCTTTCCATCATCGCCGCTTCCACCGCTCTTTCCATTTCCAATATTCCTTGGAACGGACCAGTAGCGGCTGTGCGCGTCGGGCAACTTAAGGGAGAATTTATCCTAAACCCCGTTAATGGCGAATTGGAAGAAGGAAATCTTGACCTTGTCCTTTCCGGAACGGAAGATAAAATAAATATGGTTGAATGCGGCGCCAAAGAAGTACCGGAAGACGAAATGCTCAAAGCTTTCGCCTTCGGACAGGAAGCTGTCAAAAAAATCGCCTCTTTCGTAAAGGAAATTCAAAAAGAAATCGGCAAAGAGAAAATGGCTCCGGCCTTGGTGGAAGGGACTCCGGAATTTGAAGCCAAAGTAAAAGAAATTCTGATGACCGAAGGATTGGCTGAAGCGCTTTACGACAAAGATAAAAAAGTTATTGAAGAAAAAACCAAGGCTATCCAAGAAAAAGTCGGCGAATACATCACCTCCAACTTCTCGGAAAAAATTGAAAAACTCAAAGAGGTCGCGGAAATTGTTTTTGAAGAAGTTTCCGACGAAATCGTTCATGAGAATATTCTCAATAAGGAACAACGCCCGGACGGCAGAAAATTGGACGAAATCAGAAACATTGATTGCCAAGTGGGAATATTGCCCCGAACGCATGGCACCGGCCTTTTTACCCGCGGCGAAACCCAGGCTCTGACCGTAACCACTCTCGGTTCGCCCGGCGACCAGCAAGTCATCGATACAATGGAAGTGGATATGAAAAAAAGATATATCCATTTGTATAATTTTCCGCCTTATTCCGTAGGCGAAGTACGCCCGATGCGCGGACCTGGACGGAGAGAAGTGGGCCATGGAGCCCTGGCGGAAAAAGCGCTGGTTCCCGTCCTTCCTTCCAAAGATGAGTTTCCTTACACCATTCTTTTGGTTTCGGAAGTGCTTTCTTCCAATGGATCTTCCTCGATGGCCTCTACTTGCGGATCGACTCTGTCTTTGATGGACGCCGGCGTGCCTATCAAACGGCCGGTCAGCGGAATTGCTATGGGAATAATTGTCGGCAAAGACAAATTCAAAGTTTTGACTGATATTCAGGGATTGGAAGACCATTATGGCGATATGGATTTCAAAGCCGCCGGAACAGAAAACGGACTTACCGCCCTGCAAATGGACGTCAAAGTGGACGGCGTAACGCTTGAAATGCTCGAAGCCGTTCTTAAGCAATCCCATTCCAACCGAATGGATATTCTCAAAAAAATTACTGCCGCCATCCCCGCGCCTCGGACAGAAATGAGTCAATATGCTCCGAGAATTATCATTATGCACATCAATCCGGAAAAGATTCGAAATGTCATTGGCACAGGCGGAAAAATCATCAATGAAATTATCGACGAAACCGGAGTGCAAATCGATATTGAAGACGATGGCTCGATTTTCATCACTTCTCCGGACGAAGCCAGTGCCCAAAAAGCTCAAGAATGGATTGACAACCTTACCCACGAAGTAAAAGCCGGGGAAATATTCAACGCCAAAGTCACCCGGATTATGAACTTCGGCGCTTTCGCGGAAATTCTCCCCGGACAAGAAGGACTCATCCACATTTCTGAAATTGCCGACCGAAGAATTGACCGAGTGGAAGATGTCTTGAAAATCGGCGACATTATTCCGGTAAAAGTCAAAGAAATCGACCAGCAAGGCAGGATAAATTTGTCCGCCCGCCTGCTGCGAAATTCAGAATAAAAACCTTTTTTACGCAACAATGATCTCAGTAATGCAAGCTTCGCAAAGATTGCCAAGACAGCATTTCGGGCAGGCCAAGGCTGCGGCTAAAATTGTCTCACCGGACGTCTAGCCAAAAATCAGAGTTTGTTGTAAAATAAAGATGGATTAGTTTCCATCTTTATTTTTATTTAGGGCTTACGCGTTTGCCGCAGAATTATGGACAAGTCACTGAATTATATATTGAAATCCTAATGCATATATTGGGATTGACTTAATGGCAAACGGTACTGATTCAGAATTCAAGGCAAACGCGTAAGCCCGGTTATTTTTAAAAAATTCCCGACCAAAAAAATGTTTGAAAACAAAAATTTTTCTTTAGGCAAAAAGACCCCCGGCGCCACGGTCCCCGATTCGAATAATTCTCAAAATGAAATAGATGAGAGTATTCCTATTCATACTATGGAAAAGGATTTGGCAAGTTTGGAGACGCACAAAACAGACTCCCTCCAAAACAAAAATGTTTCTTTTAAGGAAATTTCTCAAGAAACAAAATTAAGCAAACCAGAGCCGGTTTCATTATCAGAAAGAACTCCTATTCCAAGTCCTTTTTTGGCAACAGCCCCGCCAAAATCAACTCCCGGAGTCACTGACGCGCCAGAAAAAAAACCTGTTCCCTCTTTTTTTGAAAACAAGATGCCGGCTGAATTGCTCATAAAAAAAAACAGTCCCATTGACAATATCCCAACTTCCTCCTCCGTGAAGATAACCGGCTCAAAGTCGATTTGGGGGAAAGTCCTTCACATTTCCGTAACTGTTTTCATCGCTCTTCTTTTTATTTCGGGAGGATATTATTATTATCTAATCTATGGCGCAAGCTTTTCCGGAGTTGAAAAGCTTGTAGGTTTATTCCAGTCGCCTGTTTCGGAAAAAACCCCTCCTATTTCCAACAGCGCTGAAAATATTCCGATTGAAGTAACGGAAGAAAATGAGGAAACCGCTCCAGTAAACATCCTCTTTTCTGCTAAAAACCCAAACTATCTCGCCCTGAAAAAAGAAGATTTGAACGCAGTCAAGGCGAAGGAAATTTTTATTCAATACGGCGCCAAAATCAAAGAGCAGAATCTGGTCACCCCCATAGAATTTATCATTGCCGATGAAAACAACAACCCTATTGATTTCAAAGCTTTCTCCGCCGCGCTAGGAATGAATATTTCCCAAGAAATATCATCGAGACTGGGAGAAAATTTCAGCTTGTTTCTTTATAACGAGGACGACGTAGTTAAGTCGGGACTTTCTATAAGCTCAATTGAAGACAAGGGACTAGAAAGGGCTGTTTTATTGGAAGAAAAAAATATTGCCCATTCCCTAGAACCGATCTTTTTATCAAACAACTACACAATTATCGACAAAGAATTCTCTTCCAGCTCACACGGCGACGCCAAAATACGTTTTATGAATATAATCTCTCCGGAGGATCTCTCTGTTGACTGGACGGTTTATAAAAACAAGCTAATGATCGGGACAACCAAAATGACCCTTCGCTCAATTATTGATTATACTAGCCAAACAGACGCACCCGACGCTCCGCGAGAAACCATCCCGTCTGAAAATAACGCACAAGCTGTGGATAACTTGTAAGAAAACTGCCGAATTTCTCCTTTTTCAGGTTTTCCAAAGAAAAGAGATTCTCTTTTTCCAAAAGAAGTCAGCAAGGTTTTCCGGGATTTGACCGCACAAAAAGAGAAAGGGTAGTTTTATAGGGCTTTTCTGAAACTTACATTGACTCAAGACCATTTTTTTGCTATAATAAACAGGTAGATTGGAACTTTGACAATTAAAGTATGGCAGAAAAGTTTTCAATCGCAATTTCCCCCTATTTGCGATTGAAAACTTTTCTGCTG
>MFSF01000028.1 GCA_001784815.1 Candidatus Moranbacteria bacterium RIFOXYA12_FULL_44_15 | reverse complement strand
ACGCACCGGATCTTCCGCGCCTAACGGGATATGGATATAAGGAATAAGCTGGCCTCTGGTATTGAGACTGATCGCTTTGACGCCCTCCGGCTCGTAAAATATCCAAAAAGATTCCAAGTTTTTGAAGTCATACATCTCCCGACCGGCCGTTATGCCATCCGGCGTTATCATAAAATCCAAAACGCGCGGATCTTTGTGAATTTGGATATAGCCCAAAACTCCGATCAAAATAAAAGTGATAGCCATAACCGGACTGTCGGTGAAAACGGCATAGCCGACTATGGCCGCCAGAGCCAACGTCACGACCAGATACCATTTCCGATCGCGCTCGAAAGCCTCAAACTCCGGCGCGCGCCAATGCGCCAGCGTGTCCCCGGAATGGGCGGAAATCAAAAAATCATCCGGCACCTCCAAAGTTTCGCCGTCCTGAGGCAGGTTATTTTGCCGATAGAAATTTTCCCGCTCTCTCTGGCGCTCCCTTTCTTTTTTATCCTCCAAATTTTCTATATACATCTTTTAATAATGTTAGGGCTTACGCGTTTGCCGCAAAATTATGGACAATTCACTGAGTTATAGGTTGAAATCTTGATGAATATACCGGGGTTGACTTAACGGCAAACGGTACTGATTCGCAGTTCAAGGCAAACGCGTAAGTCCTGAATGTAAGTTTTTCTTCTTAAATTATACCACACCGCGCGGGTTTACAAAAGCGCTTTTTGCTGATAAGGTTGAATAATTGTATAATAAATTCGGAAGGGTGTCCGAGCGGTTTAAGGAAATAGTCTTGAAAACTATCGTGCCGGAAACGGCACCGTGAGTTCGAATCTCACCCCTTCCGCCAAAATTTAATATTTTTTGGAAAGGTGGCTGAGTGGCCGAAAGCGGCAGGTTGCTAACCTGTTATACGGGTAAAACCGTATCGAGGGTTCGAATCCCTCCCTTTCCGCAAAAAAGTGTTAAGTAACCAGTTACTTAACACTCCCGTAAAATGCACTTATAGCTCGCGCACCGCGTAAAATTGTTCTCGTAGCTCAGTGGATAGAGCGTCTGGTTGCGGTCCAGAAGGTCGGAGGTTCAATTCCTCCCGAGAACACAAAATAGTAGTCTCCATAGCTCAGTGGATAGAGCGTGTGGTTCCGGTCCACAAGGCCGCAGGTCCGATTCCTGCTGGGGACACTAAATGAAATCCCGATTATTCCAATACGGCTTTTTTCGCTTTTATCCTCGCTCCGAAAAATTTGCTTCCTAGAATTTGAAAGTTGTCTGTCAAGTCGGTCGAATAAAAAGTTCGGCTTTTCTTTTTTCCCAGTTTCTTTTCTATCTCTGGATGCCTGGCTAAATAATCTTTTAACTTCTTGCCTATTATTTTTGATTCGGAAATTATCTTCACTTTTCTTCCAACAATATTCTTGATTTTTCTTTCCAAAATCCCATAGTGGGTGCACCCGAGGATCAAGGTGTCAATTTCTTTGGCGATAAGCGGTTTCAGATATTTTTTCAAAACCATATCGACAATTTCCGAATTTTGCTCCCCCGCTTCCACAATCGGCACAAGAAGCGGACAAACTACTTGGTAAACTTTAGCTTGGGAGTTCACTTTGGATAATTCTCTTAAAAATGATCCGGAAGAAACCGTGCTGGCGGTAGCCATAACGCCAATTTTGTTATTCTTCGTTTTTCCGCAAGCTTCTTCGGCGGCGGGAATGAGAACGCCCAGCACTTTTTTGCCAATATGGTTTTTTGGAATATTTTTTTGCTGAATCAAGCGCAATGCGTCGCTCGACGCGGTATTGCAAGCGAAAATTATAAGTTCGCAATTTTTTCTAATCATAAAATCCACCGCCTGTCTGGAAAACTCATACACAATTTCTTTTGATCGCGTTCCATAAGGCACCCGGGCGGTATCGCCCAGATAAATGAAATCATACTTCGGCAATTCTTTCACAATCCCCCGCATTATATCCAATCCGCCAAAACCGGAATCAAAAATTCCGATTGACTTTTTTCTTTTCATAATTTTATCTGCCAGGCTTTATACTTTATACTTTATACTTTATACTGGCTATATGGTCAATCTCGACACCGCGCTTAGGGATATTCCCCGGATCACTCCCAAATACGCCAAAATCTTGGAAAAAATGAGACTCGTTACCGTACGGGATTTTTTGCTGTATTTTCCTTTCCGTTATGACGATTTTTCCCAGACCGTTCCCCTGTCCGAAAACTATCTCGACCAAGCTATAACGGTTGAAGGAAAAATAATAAAGGCCAAAAATTTTCGGGCGCGCGCCAAAAGAATGTCGGTCACGGAAATAACCATCGAAGATGAAAACGCAACGCCGCTCAAAGCGACTTGGTTCAACCAACCTTACATCCTGGAAAGTTTGCCCCAGGGTTCAAGCATAAGACTTTCCGGAAAACTTACTCTGGACGGAAAATATTTCCAGATGATTGGTCCGGCTTGGGAAAAATCGAGTCGCGACGCGACCAACACAGGACGTCTCGTCCCGGTTTATTCGGAAACTGTCGGCATCACTTCCAAATGGATCCGCTGGCAAATGAAAACTCTATTGCCTCTCGCCCGGCAGATGGAAGATATTTTGCCTGAAGATATCAGAAAAAAGTACCATCTGCCAAATATTTATACGTCTCTTATCCAAATACATTTTCCGGATTCAGAGAATAAGTTGCTTTTGGCGCAAAAAAGGATGGCTTTCCAAGAAATGTTTTTAGTCCAGCTCAAAGCCCTGGAAGTTAAAAAAAATTGGGAAGAAAAAAAATCGCCGGATATTAAATTTGATGAAAGGTTAGTTAAAGATTTCGTAGAGAACTTGCCATTTCAATTAACCAATGCCCAACGGAAAGCCTCTTTCGAAATTTTGAAAGATTTGGAAAAGCCCCGGCCGATGAACCGGCTTCTGAACGGCGACGTCGGTTCGGGAAAAACAGTCGTCGCGGCCATTGCCACTCTACAAACCGCGTCCGCCGGCTATCAAGCGGCCATCATGGCGCCAACGGAAGTATTGGCGCGGCAACACTTTTTGACGTTTTCGGAACTATTTAAAAATTACGATTTTAAAATCGCGCTTTTGACAAATTCATATAAGCTAGTTCGTCATCCTGAGGACGGCGCTCAGCCGGACGAAGGATCTACTGACAATAACCCGAGACCTGACCATAACAGCAAAGCCCTAAGCAAACAGAAAATAGATTCTTCGTTCCGCAAAAGCGAAACTCAGAATGACGGAAGAAAAGAATTACTCGAAAAAATATCCACCGGAAATATCGACCTTATTATCGGGACTCACGCCCTGATTCAGAAAGACGTTAAATTTAAAAATCTGGCTCTGGTCATTATTGACGAACAACATCGTTTTGGCGTTGCCCAACGAGCCGCTTTACAAAGCGAGACGATGAATATGGATGATGGAGACAAGAAGGCAATTCCCCACCTCCTCACTATGACAGCCACGCCCATTCCCAGAACTTTGGCCATCGCGTTTTTTGGCAGTTTAGAGCTCTCCATTCTTGACGAGATGCCCAAAAACCGAAAACCGATAATTACCAAAGTTGTGGATCCAGACGGGCAAAATGAAATTTATGAATTCGTAAGGAGCGAGATAAAAAAAGACCGGCAAGCCTTTGTTATTTTTCCTCTCGTAACCGAATCGGAAAAAATAGCGGAGGTTAAGGCGGCTACCCAAGAGCATGAAAGATTATCTAAAAATATTTTCCCCGAGTTCAAACTTGGACTTATGCACGGAAAACTAAAACCAAAAGAAAAAGAGGAAGCGATGAATAAATTTTCCGCCAAAGGCGGATCCGCCTTTGGCGGAAAAAACAAAGATTATGACATTTTGGTTTCCACTTCGGTTGTGGAAGTCGGCATTGATGTCCCCAACGCTTCCGTTATGATTATCGAAAACGCCGAACGCTTCGGGCTTTCCCAGCTTCACCAGTTTCGCGGACGCGTCGGCCGGGGGGAGCATCAATCGTACTGTTTTCTTTTTTCTCAATCCGATACCAGAAGGCTAAAGGTAATGGAAAAAACCAACAACGGATTTAAGATTGCCGAATATGATCTGAAGCTCCGCGGTCCGGGACAGTTTTTCGGCACATTGCAATCAGGTCTCCCGGACATTACCATGGAAAATCTAAGCAATATTAAACTTATTAAATTTGCCCGCGAAGAAGCCGCCGCAATCTTAAAATCCGATTCTGAATTAAAAAAGCATCCCGCATTGCGAGACGCCCTCCGAAAGTTTTCGGAAAAAATTCATTTGGAATGACCGTATTTTTGAGTCAGAAAGTATGAATTCACAAACAGAGAATAATCATTTATCTCCCGAACTAATCGATTAAGCTTATTCAGTTGTTCTCCATTAGGTAGAATATCCTTTAATTCTCCGGGTGACTTGCCAACACAGCTCTCTCGTAAGCCTTCAAGGTCATCTACTATCTTGCTAATATCTCTAGCCATGACTCGTCTCCTTTTTTGGTCTGTTTTCCTTAAGAACTATTTCTTCCCCATAACTTTTTTATAAACCCCTAGCAACTTCTCCGCCGAGACGCCGGAAGTGAATTGCGTCCGGGCGATTCTCTTGGAGTTCTCGCTGAATTTATCCCTTAACTCTTTATCATTGATCAATTTCAAAACCGCTTGGGCGAATTCTTTCTCGTCTTCTTCTACTAAAAAGCCGTTAGCATTGTTTAAAATCAAACTATTCACTCCCGTCGCGTTTACCGCCACCACGGGAAGCCCCATATACATAGCTTCCGAAATCACCATCCCTTGCGTTTCCGATTTTGACCCATAAACAAAAATGTCACCGGCGGCGTAGTAATTTTTAAGATCTTTTCTTTCCACTACTCCCGTGATGATAATCTTATCTTCAAGTTTTTCCCGCGCGATGTATTTTTTTAACTCCGACACCAAATCACCGCCGCCGGAAATCAGAAACTTAACACCCTTGGCGGACAGTCCGCTACCTGGTTTTCCCTCTGCGAGCGGACTGTCCGCGCCCGTGTTATCTAATATTCTTTTAACCGCTCTCACCACAAACTCAATATTCTTTTCGCTCGTCAAGCGGGAAACCAAAAGCAATAAAATACCACCATTAGCAATACCGTATTTCTTTCGGATTATATTTCTGTCGGCATTTTGAAATTCTCCCTCCTCCACTCCCGTCGCCACCGGAGTTATGTTTTTGTTGGTAACGCCCCAGCCGCGCAGAATTGGAATGATCGAAGCAGTCGGCACCACCACCGCGTCCGCCCGGTTGGCATATTTTACAGCTTTTTTAATCATATAATCAGCCACCCATTTTTCCGGGATGAGAGGCACGAAGTGGGCATAATGGTTATAGAGAGTGTGCCAAGTGAAAACCAGCGGCACTTTTTTCTTTCTGGCGACTCGCGCCGCTGCGCTCCCGAGCAAGTTGGGATGTTGGGAATGAACGACGTCGATCTTTAATTCTTTTAATATTCTTCTTATTCTCCAAGAATATGGAACAGCCAATGGAAATTTTATCTTAAATTCAATATCCAGCGAAGGATAGCGAAAAACCCGTGGATTTTTGTCAATGTATCCAGGAAATCGCGGAGCAAAAATAAAAACGGTATGCCCTCGCTTTTCCAACTCCCGCCGAAACGACTCCGCCGAGCCGGTTACGCCGTAGGGATTAGGAAGATAGTTATTGGTGAAAATGGCAATACGCATAAAAAATTTTCAAGTTTCAATTTTCAATTATCAATCAATGACCTAATTTTAAATTTTGAAATTTTAGAATTGAAAATTGATTGCCTGCCCCGCTTGCTTTGCCAAGCGTCTGATTGTCGAGCTCTGTTAAAACGATTGCCATTAAAAAGTGCGGGTAGATTATTTTTGGCAAGCAAGGCTGGCCGGGGAAAATTGGTCATTGAAAATTGAAAATTAGCAAGGCTAGTTCTCCTCGATAAACCTCAGTATATCTTTGAAAACCCCTTCATTCTTTATGTCCGAGATAAAAGTATGATACGCCCGCTTGATGTATTTTTTCTTTTTGATTTTTGAGCCGATTTTTCCATAAATAATCTCCAGGCTTTTTTTCGCCACCACGTGATCGCTCAAGGATTGGATAATAAAAGACGGCTGGACGGCTTTGGGCAGTTCTTTCCGGCAAACCTTTACCAGCTCAAAAGTTTCGATGGCCGACCCGATCGGATAAGTCTGATACGCGATAAGGCGCGTGATGGTCGTCTTGGATCCAAAAGTCGGTGGATAAAATTTTTGGTTGTACTTTTTGAAATAATTCAAAAACCTTGCCAAAGCCAGCGCGATACGCTCAAACCTGATTTTATACGGCATCGCCATTAGAACTAATCCCGCCACATCCGGTTTATTCTTCGCTAAAATTACCGCCAAACACGCCCCGATGGATGTCCCGGCCACATACACTTCGCTGTGGGTTTTTTTCAAATCTTCGTACGCCAGGGTAATGTCTCTCAACCAGTCTTTCCAATCAACGCTTTCTAAATCTTTCGGAACCGTTCCGTGCCCGGAAAGCATTGGCCCACAGGCCGTATAACCGTTTTCGTTGAGATATTGCCCCAAACGCCGCACTTCATACGGCACGGACGTCCAGCCATGCACTAAGAGAACCGCCTTTCCGTTGGTTCCTTTAAAATAGAACGGTTTTTTGATCAGCTCCCGATCTTCCTTGTACAGTCGCTTCGGATCGGCAAAAAGCACCGTTTTAGCGTTTCTTAGTATTTTTCTTATTTTATCAGCCATAAGCTATATTTTAGGTACGTTTCGCATTTTAAGCAAATAAAAAAAGTCCGAAGGGGGTTCTGCGGCTTTTTAATATAAATACGATCCAAAACTAATTGCCGTTTTCCTCAAGCATTTTTTTGGCTCGCCAATTTTTATACAGCGTGATTGCGGCGAAAGTTACAATTGCCAATCCGGAGATTATCCAGCCGATTGATTCAAGATATTGCTTGATCTCCCGCCACAAGTATCCGTAAAAATATCCCATCGCCACCAGAAACCCGCTCCAGACGATTCCACCTAAAAAAGAATATTTGACGAATTTTTTGAAGTCCATTTTCACGATTCCGGCCGCCGTGAAAGCCGCCCAGCAAAGCCCGGTGGTGGATTTGACCGCGAAAATGGTTTTCCCACCGTGGCGCGCGAAATATTTTTCCATCCGCGCGACCAGCGTTTCCGTAATCCCGATGTATTTTCCCACCCGCCGCACGAAACCCAAACCATAACGGTATCCCAAGCCGTATAGAATAATATCTCCGGCCATATCGCCAACAATCGAAAGAATAAGCACGGCAAAAACATTAAACGCGCCCAGAGACGCCAGCATGGCCGCGATAATCGTCACTACCGGCCCCTCGACAATCATTAACGGCAGCATCACAAAATAGCCGTAATTTCGTAAAAATTCAAATATATATTGTCCCGTTTGCTCCATAGACATATTTTATATCATAGACCGTTTTCCCGCCAACTGTCCGCAGGCGCCCTCGACGTCCCCGCCCAGACTTTTTCGCATGGTTGTGTTGATACGATTTTGGATCAAATAATTCTGAAAACGGGAAATCGCTTTGGCGGAAGAAACGGAAAATTCTCCGGAAGTATCGTTATAAGAAATTAAGTTTACATGCAAAAGTTGCAGCTTTCCGATTGATTTGACGTAAGCAGCCAGCTTTTCAGCGTCAGCCAATGAATCGTTTATGCCGGAAAGCATAATATATTCCAGCATCACTTTCCTCCTAGTTTTCAGAAAATACTGGCGGAGCGCTTCCTTCAGCGCGGCCAGATTATGCTTTTTATTGATTGGCATAAACTGGCTTCTCTTGACGTCTTCGGCGAAATGGAGCGACACCGCCAGATTAATTTGCGGGAAATCAGCGGCTAATTTTAAAATTCCTTCCGGCAAACCGGCCGTGGAAACGGAAATAGCGCGCGAGCCAAAGCCGAACAATTCGGGGTCAGTTAAGTCCCGTAAGCTTTTTTTGACATTTTCCCAATTCAAAAACGGCTCCCCCATACCCATAAAAACAATGTTGCTCAATGATCCTCCTCTCCCGTAATCGGGAGAGGATGCCCCGACGTACTCGTCGGG
Source organism: Candidatus Moranbacteria bacterium RIFOXYA12_FULL_44_15 (assembly GCA_001784815.1). Classification (GTDB taxonomy): domain Bacteria; phylum Patescibacteriota; class Minisyncoccia; order Moranbacterales; family UBA2206; genus XYA2-FULL-43-15. The sequence continues at coordinate 596 of MFSF01000028.1, read as the reverse complement.
GCAGGAGAGGGCGCGGGTAGAATCGTTTTTAAGCCACCCTCGCCAGAACAAAATTTGATCAGTAATTTCTTCACCCGTCAGATCTCTTTTGAAACCGCCTTTCCCGGTAGCGCAAAAAGCGCAGTTCAAAGGACAGCCGGCTTGGCAAGACAAGCAAACCGACCAATTCCCTTCGCGCGAAGCCAGCAAAACCGTCTCCGTGAAGTTTCCGTCCGGAAGCCTCAAAAGCGCCTTGACCGAAAACTTGTTTCCGGACGTTTTTATTTCTTCAATATCAAAAGATAAAATTTTAAATTCTTTTTCCAAAAGACTCCGCAAATTCTTGGACAGCGTGGAAATATCCGCGAAACTTGAAACACTGTCCTTAAAAACGGCTTTCTTGACTTGCGCCAGCCTGAATTTCGGCTCTCCAGCCTCCTCCAATATTTTTTTCAGTTTTTCGATATTCATTTTCCGTCACGCAAATAGTTGGCACTCCCTATCCTACGCCGAAATCAGCTACTTGGCAAAAGATTGTCTGTCAAAATGTAGGGCAACTATTCACCTTTTTCCAAACATGCTAGAATATCCTGGTAAAAACAAAAACAAAAATTGAA
>MFSF01000027.1 GCA_001784815.1 Candidatus Moranbacteria bacterium RIFOXYA12_FULL_44_15 | reverse complement strand
ACGTTGCCGGCGAAATAATTATTGCCTGCTCCGTTAGCCGTGAGGTTCCCCGCCAGCGTCAGCCCTCCGCCCGCGGTGAAATCCGTGCCGGCGGCGCCGATGTTTAAAATTAAATTATTGTTCATGTTGAGGTTGCCGGCTGATCCTATCGCGCCCACCGTCAATGTTCCGGTTGTAATCAAATCGCCGCTGCCGAAATCCCAATCGCCGCTCATCGCTCCATCGGTGATGGTGTTGGTTCCGAGATCCAAAGTTGTCAGATTCAAAATATCAAATGTCGGGGAGTCAGTTGTCAAAAGACTCTGGTCGATTCCCACCGTTCCGTCGATCGTCAAAACTCCGACTGTTCCGTTGGCGATGGAAAATCCGCTTGCCAAAGTTGTCAGCGTGAGACCGTTATATGTTTTTCCGGTCAGGGAACTGGCGATATAGCCGTCATCGATAACTGTTCCTTGCCACACTCCTTTCTTAATTGTCCCCAAGGCGGTGATGGTCGGCAGCATCGAAACTTCCAATGTCCCGCCGGTCCCCAAAAGCGGAATGTCTCCTTTTTTCTTTCCGATCACGCTTCCATTCAGGTTGGAAGCGGAGTCCGCTTTCAAAGCGTTCACCGCTAGCGGAACCGCTCCGATTTTTTTCCGCGGCGCCATCTCGGAATCCACGCCAATCTTTATTCCCAAATAATATTCGCCGCCGCCGAAATTCAAAGTTTCACTGAGCGGAGTAACCGAACCGAGATAGGTTTTTAATATTCCGTTTTCAATTTGAACTTTTTGGACTTCGCTCCAAAGGCTGGCGCCTTCGGCCGCCGCGGAGTCCTCGCGGTCGCCGGCATAAATCGCGAAACGAACTTCGTATTCCCCGTTGGTAATTTCTTTATTGTCGTTCCCGACGACGTAAGCCATAAAATCAACCTGCCTCGGAGAGCTTAGCGCCGGAACTTGCTGCGCGGAAGAATAATCAAAAAACAAACCGAAAGCCTCGCAGACAACTGCGGCTAGGATTGCGAGAAATATCAATTTGTTTTTTAGATTATTTTTCATTCTTATCTTTAGCATTAACTCAAGGCCCACCCGAAAATTTCATTCAGCGCCCGGGAGATCAGATCAAATACCGAAGCCGGCTTGGAAACGGTGTACGCTCCGAAACTGTCCGAAACAATTTCAACGCCCCAGTGGTCTTTGCACTTGATCGAATAAACGTAAGACGTTCCCGGATCGAGATCGGAAATAATCGCGTTATGAGTGAAGCCGTAAGAACTTTCTCCGATCGTCTTGAAATTTTGTCCGTTGTTTTTTGAATACGCCAATTCCGAAGACGCCAGCTTGTTGGTCTTCCAAGAAACGATCAGTTTCGCTTTGCCGCTCTTGCCGGTAACGAATGATTCGCTCCGCGTCTCGGAAATTTCCAACGGCAGATTGTGATCGTCGCCCATCGCCAGCGCGACGCCGCCGAAACTTATCTGGCTGATTTTGAAATTTTCGCTGGCCGAAAAAATTCCCGATTTTTTTTCCGCCGCGCTGTTCACGTCTTCCTCTCCCCGCACCTCTCCGAACATATCCCCCTCGTTGACAATCGTCGAAGCGCCGTCCAATTCCGAATTCTCCGCCAGCCGTTGAAGGTCTTCGCCGCCGTTGATATTTTTGAAAGTTGTTTTCATCAAACCGGAGGCGGCAAAAACCAAAGGCAGCGCGATGACCATCGAAGCCAGCGCGGAAAAAAGTTGGAACCATTCCGGACGACGTAAATTTTCTTTCAGCGCGGCGGCTTCAGCCGAAACAATTTCATCGGCCGCGACTTCTTTCTCCCAAGCGTCGCGATAGTCCTTAACCGCTCCGCTTGCCGCCGCCTCGGAAATTTCTCTGTCATTTTTTTCGATAGTATCTTCCTCTCCCTCGATATCTTCTGTTTCAGATCCCTCGACCTTGCTTAAGACAAGTTTTGGATTTTTCAGCCATGGGCTGATCCGCCTTTGGCGGAGAGCTTTGGAATTTATTTGGGATTTGGAATTTTGGATTTTGGATTTCTGTATCTCGCGTATCTCAGTTTCTTGATTCTCTATTTCCCCCTTTTTTTGTAATTCCAAAAACGCCCCCAGCCATTCCCTTGTAGTGTGCCAGTTGCGTCCGATTTTTTTCGCCCGCAAAACACCCTGACGAGAAAGGGAGTTGAGATATTCCGGGGTGTACCCGGACAGTTTAGCCGCTCCGGAAAGAGGGATGAATTCAATGTCTGTTTCTTCTTTTTTATTTTCTTTATGACTCATTTTCGTACTCCTTTATTTTCGTATTTCGTTTTTTTTCGCCTGCCTGCCGGCAGGCAGGTATTTCGTAAAAATTTGATATCAAATATAAGCTTTGAACTTGGTTAAATTATACCATTTTTTACACTCGTCAACAAGAAAAAAAACAAAGTTATCCACACCGTCCCGCTACCGAAATTATCCGATATTTTTAAGACTGTCCCACCCGACATTGAGTCCTTATCCCGTTTTTATTTTGCCATATAAATCCAAATGTCAAAAACCCAATTTCAAATCAAAACCAATGATTCAAATTCTCAGCCAAAGGCTGATCCGCCTATGGCGGAAAAAATCCAAAAAATTTGAACTTTGAGCTTGGGATTTGATTTGTCATTTGAGCTTTGAAATTTGGATTTAAGATAATCTCTAGTCTTACTAATCTTTTGCCACAAACATTATGCTTCACGTTTCATGTTATACGCTCCACGCTCCGCGTTTCACGTTTCACGTTTTTTCTTTCAGACAAAGCTCGTCTTTGATATCAAATATTACCTTCAAACAAGCCAAAATATTAACCAACAAAAAAAATCCCCCTACCGGAGGATTTTTTCTGTTTATTCTTATTCGTTTTTATTCGTCTCCGATTCGCGTCCATTTGCCAATGCTAGATATCGAGATTCTTCACGCTCTTGGCATGCGTCTGAATGAAGCGCCGCCGCGGTTCAACCTCGCTTCCCATCAGAACATCAAACATCTTGTCAGCCGCTTCTGCGTCCTCGATCTTCACTTGCAGCATCATCCGCGTTTCCGGATCCATGGTCGTTTCCCAAAGCTGAGTCGGGTTCATTTCTCCCAAACCTTTGTATCTTTGAATATTAATTCCGGCGACTTTTTCCCCCACCTCGCTCTCGCTTTCATCCGTTTCCATAACAATATCTTTTTCAGTATTTTTATTAACCAGCTGTTGCGAAGCGACACCTTCACTTTGAACTTTGAACTTTGAACTTTGAACTTGAATTTGCATCTCACTGACGGCTCTGTTTTTCTGCTCATCCGTATAAACATACCGGATGTCTTTGCCGCGTTGCAGACGGTAGAGCGGCGGCTGGGCGATATAGATATTTCCATTCTTGATAAGCTCTTCGAAATAGCGATAAAAAAAAGTCAGAAGCAGAGTTCGGATATGCGAACCGTCCACGTCGGCATCGGCCATAATAATAATTTTATGGTAGCGTAATCTTGATATGTCAAAGCTGTCGCCGATGCCGACGCCGAGCGCGATGATGATCGGCTTCAACGTGTCCGATTTCACCACTTTGTCGAGCGTGGTTTTTTCCACGTTAACCAGTTTTCCGCGAAGCGGCAAGATCGCCTGGAACCGCCGGTTGCGTCCCTGCTTGGCCGAACCGCCGGCGCTATCGCCTTCGACGATGTAGAGTTCCGATTCTTCCGGTTTTCGCGAAGAGCAGTCCGCCAATTTTCCCGGAAGCGTCATTCCTTCGAGCGCCCCTTTCCGAATCACCGCGTCTTTGGCGGCGCGGGCCGCGATGCGAGCTTTGGCAGTCAGCATCACTTTTCCAATGATCGCTTTGGCGTTGTTGGGATGCGATTCCAAATAATCCAAAAGAGCTTCCGACGTGACGCTCGAAACTATTCCGCGCACTTCTCCGTTTCCCAACTTGGCTTTCGTCTGTCCTTCGAATTGCGGATTCCGGAGTTTCACGCTAATCACCACTGTCAAACCTTCTTGCAAATCTTCCGCCGTAAAACTTCCGTCTTTTTCTTTGAGCAAATTATTTTTCCTGGCATAGGTGTTCATCACGCGAGTCAGCGCCGCGCGAAAACCGGCTTCGTGCATTCCGCCCTCCGGCGTAAAAATATTGTTGGCGAAAGAAAACACATGTTCTTTGTACGAATCGGTGTATTGCATCGCGATTTCCACGAAAGTTTCCTCCACGGTTTTTTCCACGTAGAAAGGCATTTCGTTTTTCACTTCCTTTCCGCGATTCAAAAACTTTATGTACGACACCAGCCCCCCGTCAAAAAGAAACCCGTAAGCTTTTTTGCTTTTATCTTCCCGCTCGTCGTAAATTTTTATGCTCAAGCCCTTGGTGAGGTATGATTGCTGGCGAAGATAACCCAGGATTTTTTCCCAGGAATATTTTATCTCCGGAAATATTTGCGGATCGGCCTGAAAAGTAATTTTGACTCCGGTCTTTTTATCTTTGCCGATAATTTTCGGTTCCTTGCTTCGCGGCTTTCCTCGGTCAAATTCCATGACATAAATATTCCCGTCCCGCTTCACTTCCGCCTTGAGCCAAGTCGAAAGAGCGTTCACCACCGACACGCCCACGCCGTGAAGCCCTCCGGAAATTTTATACCCGTTGCCGCCGAATTTTCCTCCGGCGTGAAGAACAGTCAGCACCGTTTCCAAGGTTGATTTTTTAGTTTGCGGGTGTTTCTCCACCGGAATTCCCCGACCGTCGTCTTCAATTTCAACAACGTTATCGGGAAGGAGTTTGACGGTTACGTTTTTGCAATACCCCGCCATGGCCTCGTCCACCGAGTTATTAACCACTTCCCAAATCAAATGGTGCAGTCCTTCCAACGAAGTCCCGCCGATATACATTCCCGGGCGTTTCCGAACCGGATCAAGACCCTCCAAAACTTGGATAGATTTGGCGGTATATTCATTTGTGTCAATCGTTTTTTTGTTGGACATAATTTTTGTAAATTCCTAATTCACTTAATTTCCAGTTCGTCTAATAAAAATTCAAATGACAAAGTTCAAAATCCAAAAAGTTTAACTTTGAACTTTGGATTTGATTTGGATTTTGGATTTTGACATTGGGATTTCAAAACTTAATCAATTATAATCAACTCAATTTTTAGATAGAAAATACAACTCTATCAAAAACACTCCCGCCACGACCAGTAAAGCGTCCCACCAGACCAGCATCCGGAAACTTTGCAAAATCAGAAGACCGACAGCCAAGAGCGCCAGCAAAATCCCCTGGCGAAAACTTAGCGCCACGTTAGCAATATGCATTTCGTCTTTCATTGTTTTTCTTCTGATGTACAAAAGAAAAAGATTGAAGATTCCGCTCAAAGCAAAAAACAGAATGAAATAGAATATGGCCAATCCGGAATATCCCACGCTGTCGGGATCCAGATAAAAAACAACCAGACCCAGGGCGGTTAGCGACGCGAAAATCACAAAACGCGTGCCCCAGAGATAAGAGCTTAGCGTCATTTTTTTGTTTTCCGGCGCTTGCCCAAGCTATCGGCTTCGTCGGATTCATACTTCACTTACCAAGTAATTATAGCTGATTTTTTCTTTTTTTGCAAACAAAAAACAGACTTCCCGCGTCCGGAGAACATAAAAAGTCCGCGAAAAATACAGGCTATTTCAAATCGTTCTTCGCTTCCTCGATCAAAAAGTTGAAAAAATCCAAAATTTTCGCCTCTCTCCCTTCCTCCGTTCCCGTGGCGTAATATTTCTCCGATATTTTGTCATTGGCGATAGCTTTGACTTTTTGATCCATCGCGCCTACGTAGGCGTTCGCGTCGCCGATCTTTTCCGCGGGAAGATAAACCAGGTTGGTGTAATCCTTGAGAAGATCCAATTTCAGCCTCGCCTTTTCTTTTTCCGTCGATCCGGTTTCTTCCCCGGCGCGGTCAAAAGTAAAGCACCGGGACGCGCCCGAATCGTTCAGGATTGAACCGGCATAGTATCCGCCCGAAGCGCCCAAAACCAAGATTGCCGCTGAAAAAATAATTTTTTTTACCATACAAGTTTATTGTTTCCCTCCGCCTTTGATAGTTGACACCACCTTGGAATCATCCGCCAAATTTTCCACAAAAAGAATTTGGTCGCGATTGACGGACATGGAAGTCGGTCCATGCATTTCCTTGCCTAGTTTTACCAAGGTATATTCCGGTTTGGCTTGATCCTGGTTTTGTTCTTCCCCGTCTCTTTGCTGATTCTGCAACGGCTTTTTCAGTACCATATAATAGACATCGCTCACGGAAACGTAATCACTGTTTTCATTGCTGACCTTTCCGAAATAGACTTGTCCGTTAGTAAGAAAAACAGCCTGATATTTAGATGAATCGACGACCCGGGAACCAGAAAAGTCTTTTTTCCCGCCAAAGAAGAAATAATAACCCGCTCCGATGATAACAGCCGCGATAACCAACATCAATATTGTTTTGCCCATTCCGCCTCCACTTTTTCGAATGATTGCTTCTTCCGCCATTGTTTTTTTTTATTTTATCGATAAGCCGGCGAAAACGCGGCAGACCGACAATAAATTATTTTATGATTTATTCCGAGTCGCTTTTTATAATTCAATTCTAACATATACATTTTTACTGTCAATTCTTCTCGAATTCGAATAATTTTTTCCAATTATCATCTTCCTTCAATAGCTTTCCCTCAAAATTGACGGAATCGTAAAAAACCTCGAAATCTTTTTCAAAAAAACTGAATTGATATTCGCCGGCGCCGCAGATAATCATATACCTTTGCCCGCCTTTCCCCTTGGTAAAAAGCTGGTCAAGGCGGATTCTCGCGCCGATCGGATCTAAAAATGAAAAAGAAACTTTGAAAGCCGGTTCGCCGCCCAAAAACATTTTTTTCTTTTCTATGACTTTCAATCCGGAGGCCTTTTCGCCTATCGGTCCGACAATCGCTTGAGAAAGCTCATCCGCGGATTTTTCAAAATCCAGTTCCGGTCCGCCGGTCCGCAGATCGCATCCGGTCCGGTCGTCGGTTTTGAGCTTTATGCCGGCCAAATAAGCCGGTCCGAATTTGTTGTCAGTGTCCAGATCCAATTCAAAAATTTCCGGATAACGAAAAGCGATGGTCGGGGCGAAACTATTGTAGTCTTTAGTTTCAACCTTATCCAGGGTGAAATTAAGCCGCCAGCCAAAAAGATCCTCCTCAGACAGCCTGTAGGCCGCGAAACCGACTCCTATGAAGAGAATCAGCGAAATGGCTACAAATAGCCACTTCAAAACACGCTTGATTTTATCCCAGAGTGAAATTTTAGACGGATTATCGATAGGTGGCGTGTTTTCCGGCATAGGCCTTAAGTAAGAAGTTCTAAGTGCTAAGTACCAATAAAATGCTAAGTTCCAAGTTAAAATTTTTAGGACTTTTTCACTTGAAACTTTATTGGAATTTATTCCTTGGAGCTTAGAGTTTTCTTTTTTGAATTAGAAATAATTTTAGAAAATATCCAGACCAATTCTTGAGATTCCTTCCAAAAGATACGACACTGATCCTTTTTGTCTATATTCGCCTTAGCAACCATTCTCATCCAGTGCATTGTTTCACGGGCTTCTTTTCTTGATATGCCTATTTTATTTTCAAAATCTTTTTTGGAAACAGCGCAATCAGCTTCCATATAATTAGCTCCTATGCTTGTTCCAGCGCGAATAAGTTGGCTGACAAGTCTTTTGTTTATCTCATTTTTAGATAAATTTTGACAAAACTCAATTATATTTTCGCCAAAAATAGCAGTCCTCTCCAATAAATCATAATTTTTTGGTTTTTCTTTTGGCACTTTATTATTTTGAACTTTTTTGGCACTTGAAACTTAGTCCTTGGAACTTTATTTAATCCTGACAGAATTCAAAAATAATTCAAAATCTTCCTGATATAAGTCTACCACCGCTTTGGGGCAAGCGCAAAAGGAAAAAGTGGCGGTTTTTTCGGTAATTCCAGCCGCTTCCCATTGAATGGTCGGGACTTTATCCGCCTCGGCATAACTCATCTTCAATTTGACGCCTTTGTTGTTATTTTCGCCGATATCAATTATTTTCGCTTCGTCTAAATTGGCGTCGGGATTGGTTTTTTTTATTTGTTCCAGCACGCCATCTCGCAATTGTCCGACTGTCACCTGTCCGCCCTGTTCCCTTTTGGTCTGGGATATGAAACAATTGGCGCTGGCGTCGTCTTTGGCGAGAAATCCATAAATAAAGTTGGGGTTTTTCATCTGAAGCTGTTGGGGGGGCATCCGGTCAAATTTTTTGCCGATTTTGAAAGATACACCGGCCAATTCGTCACTAATCTCAAAATAGTTTTTTCTCGCCTCTTCGGCGAGAGTAGCCGGTGAGGCTACTTCCGTTGGTTTGTTTTTTATTTTTAAAAAATAAAACCCGCCCGCTCCGAGCAGGATGACCGTGAAAACGACCGCTGTTAAAATAATAATTCCTTTTTTATTCATGCGAGGATGTGTTTTTTATCTCTTGAAACTTTCCAAATATTCCGGCAATTTCAAAATCCATCGCGCCTGCTCGGGATAGAAAAGAAACCTCTCCACGTCTTTGGCGGCTTGTTTCAAATCGCTTTTTTCCGCTTGTTTTTCCAGAAATTCAATCAATTCCCGGCGATTCTTAATTTTAATCCCTTTTTCTTTGAAAATAGCGTAATTCGGTTCAACATTTTTCTGGCTCAAAAACCACACCAGGTCATAGAAATCCCGCCCTTTTTGATACGGCCGAAAAATAATCGCCATGATTTTTTGGGCGAAAAGAGTTTCGAAAGTATTCACAATCATCGGAAATCTTTCATTGAAACTGTCGGAAAATTTTGTTTCAACGCTGATATTTTTGCTTGGATTAAAATCAATTTCAAATTTAACCAAAACTTTTTCATCCCTATGAACATTGAAACCGAATTCCCTCAAAACCCGCCTGAATTTGAAAAAAATGATATGGATATTTTCAGTCGTCTTGACTCTGACATCAACCTCAAATCCCTGCAATTTAAGTCTTTTTTGAACATCCTTCGCCAATCCGTCGATTTCAAACCCGCCTTTTTTGATTAAATCAAAATCCAAATCTTCCGAAAAACGATCAATGTCGTGGGCGAACCGCAGGCAAGTGCCGCCAAGAAAAGAAAGGCTGTCGTTATATTTACTCAAAGAAAGAGCCTTGAGAATTTGAGTTTGCAGATATTCCAGCAGGATATTCTTTTCCAGCCAGGGAATATTTTTTTCTTGGGCGTATTTTTTGAAAAAATCTTTGTCAGGCAGCATAATATTTTATGAAATTTTGAGTTAGAAAAATCACTTTTTTATTCTGAAAAGACTTGGAAAAAGCCAAAAGCTTTTTCGCGTCAAATTTGAAATCTTCGCTGAAACGATAACCTTGAAATTGTTCTTTTCCGCCATTAAGAATATTGCGGTTCAGATAGAAAAAATCAACCAGGGCTTTTTCCGGAAGAGCCAAATTAAATGAGATACCGTCCTGTTTTTTTGTTTCAAATCCTCCGAATGCCGCCACTTTGATTTTTTGATAGCTGAAATTTCCCAATGGCGTTTTGAATTCTTTGGTTTTCCTGGTTGTTACGGATGTCACGGTAAAAACCGCCTCCGGAATAATCCCATAAAAGCTCAGAG
>MFSF01000026.1:10407-10635 GCA_001784815.1 Candidatus Moranbacteria bacterium RIFOXYA12_FULL_44_15 | reverse complement strand
GTCGGCAACCAGTCGGAAGCGATGACGCTTACATCGACTGGCAACGTCGGCATCGGGACGACGAGTCCGGGAGCGAAGTTGGAAGTTAATGGTGGCCAAATTAAAATAGTTAATGGGGCAAGCACCGCAGGCTATATTGATTCAAACGGCTCGGGTCTATTACTCAAGGGTATAGGCGGAACTACAGGTTTGTATGTGTATGATACCAAGCAATACTTAACGGGGATG
>MFSF01000026.1:0-10379 GCA_001784815.1 Candidatus Moranbacteria bacterium RIFOXYA12_FULL_44_15 | reverse complement strand
TTAACGCGTTGTCTGTAACTGGTTCTGTTGATATCAGCGGCAACGTCGGCATCGGGACGACGAACCCCCTCCAGAAATTACACGTCAATGGCTCAATCCGTATGGGCGCGCTTGTCGCCGGCGCCGGTGGTGTTGAAAGTGTGTATCGCGACGTCAACGGCGACCTCGCCACTTCCACTTCTTCCCTTCGCTACAAAACCGCCGTCAATAATTTAGAGCCGATTTTGTCTCAACTCATGAAACTGCGTCCGGTGAGGTTTAAATGGGGCAATAACACATCAACCCCCGGCATGGATGATTTCGGGATGATCGCCGAAGAAGTCAATTCCGTCTTGCCCGACCTGGTTCTTTTCAATTCGGACGGTACTCCGAGAGGACTGAAATATGAAAAAATGGGACTCTTTGCTCTCAAAGGTTTGCAGGAACTCGCCTCTTCGGCGAACGAGCAACAAGCTCAATTTGATGCTCTTGGGGGCAGTTTCCGTATCACGGATAGCCAGGAAAACACCGTTTTATTCGGAAATCGTGATATTTACCCCTCTCAAAATCGTGATATGACCCTCACCGCCGACACCATAAACCTGAACGGCTCGGTCATGGCCAACGGACTTAACCTCAATACCGCTATTGGAAATCTTGCCGATAACCAAAACGTTATCGTTAGCGAACTCACCGGAATTCTGACTGACGCCAATGAGACAACCGAGAATAAAATTTTGGCTATCGGAGAAAATCTGGCGAGGCTTCAGGTCGCCGAAGCCACCCTGGAAGAATGGAAAATGCAGTATGACAATCAAGTGATCGATCTTAACGAGCTAAAAGAGAAAATGGAAGAACTTTCCGGATCCAACCAGGCGCTTCTCGCCAACATAAGCACCGACGCGTTCATTGATCTGGCGGCGTCTCTCAATACCGGTCTTATGATATACAAAGACGCGGCCGGTAACGTGGATATCGGAGGAGGGAAAATCATCGCCGAAAAAATCCAGGCTCAAAGCGCCGAATTTTCCGGTGGCGTGGTGGCGGGAGCGTTTACGGTGAAAGTGGTTGATCCGGCGAAAAAAACCATTGGAGAGGCTTTCATCTGCCCCGCGGGACGAGTCTATGATTCTTCCGTCCAAGACTGCGCTACCTCCACCGACCCGGCCATTGACGGAACATTCGTGGAAGTGAAGACCACGGCCGCGACAAACACTTGCAAAATTTTCATCACTCCCGAATCCAATCTCGGCAGTGTTTGGGTGGAAAAAGAAGCAGACAATTCCGGCTTCAAAATCAAAATCCAACCGGAAAGTCCTCTCACTTCCAAAGTCAAAATCAGCTGGTTCATTATTGAGGAAGAGTGAGTCAGAGTTCAGTCGGATTCACAATGTTAAGAGGGGTTGAGGAGGTGAAGGAGGTGGAGGTTTGAAATTCAATATATGTACGAACCAAGTTACAAAAAACTTTTAACTTACAAGTATTCCGTTTATGTCTATGATATGAATAAGGAATTTTTGGAATTGTTTGTGCGAGGAGCGGAGAACATGAGGCAAAGGCAACAAATGGATCAAGCGGCGAGATCAAGCAAGCAATGTTTGGTTGAGGGCGCGATGCAGGGGACAAGTCTTAAGGGATATATCAAAATGATTGGGGTTTCCAGAGGAAGTTATGAAGAACTTTTGGAAGATTATAAAGATATCGCCAGATTGAGAAAGATAGAAATTTGGAATGCCGAGGAGCTAAGGAGGTTTGGGAAAGAAAGAATTTTTATCAAGGATTCTCCCAAACCTTTACCCTCTTCACCTCCTTTACCTCCAGAACTTGGCCTCGCAGTGAACATCATGATCGACCTCATCACTAGAACAAACTATCTCTTTGATCAACAAAAAAAGTCTTTGGAGCAGAAGTTCCTCACCGATGGCGGTTTCACCGAAAATCTCTACAAAAAAAGAATTGAATTTAGAAAAAAACAAAATGACCTGCGAACATCCTGAAAACCCAAAAATCCTCAACAAAGAAAATTTGGATGATCAAAATACGGAAGAAAAACTTCCTATGTCTGTTCTTCCAAAAGACGAACCCAAAAAAACTTTTCTCGAAATCGTCTGTCCTTATTGCGCCGGCGCCAATTTCGTCAAACGCGGAACGCGAAAAAAGAAAAACGAAACCGTCCAGCTTTATCTTTGTCATGATTGTAAAAAGACTTTTACTCCCGGCGCCAGCAAAGGCAAGCACTATCCGATGGGCGTGATTTTGGACGCCATGAGTCTGTATTATTTGGGGTATAGCCTCGAAGAAGCGGCGTCCCGCTGCCGAAGTTATACCGATGTTGTAAGCGAGGGTCAGATTACCGCCTCTACATTGGCTGCCTGGATCGAACAATACAAGCCCCTTTGCGCTTATGCCAGGATGCGCCAGTTTGCCGTCAAAATGATGTCCGCGAAGGAAGTCCTGAGTAGCGCCACGCTGGCTCATCGCCAGCTCTATCGTTTTCGCCACCACCGCGCCAAGACTATTCTTATAATAGAAGAAGACTGGAAGCATAGCCGGTTTTGGCCGCTCAAAGATTTCTTGGATCTCGTGCCGGTCGAGTGTCCCCATCAGTATTTTTCCGAAGGCATGAGGGCTTCCGAAGCGCCAATCACTTTTTCCAAAACCGAAATGATTGTCCGGGGGAAAAATAATTTTGCCAACAAAATGGCCAAATTCGTTTTGGAATCAGTGGAACAGTCCAAAGATCGCCACGACGCCTTGCAAAGATTTATGCTGGCTAACGACAGCGTGACGGTCGCCACCGAAGTGCCGGTATATATTCGTCGGGAAGACCTATTGCACATGAAAACGCAATTGGGATTTAAATTATACAAAAAATCCAAATTTCAAAATCCAAATGTCAAATCAAATCCAAAATCCAAAATCCAAAACGAGGAATTGAAAAACAAAAAAGAGAAAGATTTGGAAGAATTCAGTGCGGATGATTTGCCGAGATTGATTACCGGGCATATCGATTTTGTGCAAGTGCGAAACGGGCAGATTCATATTTTGGATTATAAGCCGAACGCCGCCAAAGAGCGGCCGATTGAACAGCTGACCATTTACGCTTTGGCGCTGTCGCGCCTTACCGGACTCAAAGTTTTCAATTTCAAATGCGCCTGGTTCGACGAGAAAGATTATTTTGAATTTTATCCTCTGCACGTGGTTTATAAGCCGGATCGAAGAAGAAGGCGGAACAAAATAACCACCATCGAAGGAAGCTATCCGATTAATGAGAATCCGAAAAGGGTGGAGAAGATCCGTCCCACTGCCGAAATTTGCCCGACATTTTGAAGCAATTCTGTCCGATTTTGAATTTTTGCTTCGTTTTTATTTCACCGGATAAATCCAAATTTCAAAATCCAAATGACAAATCAAGTTCAAAATCAAAAATCCAAAAAATTTGAACTTTGAGCTTGGGATTTGATTTGGTATTTGAGCTTTGACATTTGAATTTGTAAATCAAAAAAGTATGTATAACAAAAACTATACAAACTACTATAAAAAGCCGTTTAGCCCCAAGAAAGCCGTTAAGCATTTTACCGACCTGGATGTTTATCAAAAAGCGCTGGAAGCGGCTGTTTTTACCGCCGCTATTTTGGACGCCTTCTACCAGCCGAAAATAAAAACAAAAAAAATAGAAAAAAACGATAGTTTCTGCGTGAAAGAATACATCATAAAAAACATGTCCGCCCTGGCGCTTGCCATTCCGCATCAGATCGCCGAGGCTCATTCCAAGCGCTTCGGTTCCGGCGAAGAGTGTCTCCTCATTCTCGACAAAGTGATGCTGAGTTGCAACAAAATGGTAGTCTATCTGGATCAAACGCGCGATATCTGCCAAACCGGGTTGGAGCTGGAACAATTCGAGGAACAAGTCAAAAAATATTTTTTCATCCGCCAAAAAGTGTTGAATTTACAGCGGGTCTGGCGAAAATATATTGAAATTAATAAACAGGAACAAAGCGAAGCGGGTCGAAAAGCTTCGAAGTGAAAACGGCAGAAGGAGTAGCCGAAAATATTGAAGTTGACAAAAAACGAGCATTAATATAATATATAAATAGCATTTAGATGTTTTACCAATAAATATGTAAGTACCATGAATATATCTGAAATAATGCTAGTGTTGGAAAAATGGAATTTTTGGAGCCAGCGGATTGACACCGGCTTTCGGCGGCCGGTTTACTTTGAAAAATTAAACAAGCTTTTGCGTATGTCGGAAATCGTCGCTTTGACCGGAGTCAGGCGCAGCGGAAAATCAACTCTTATTTTGCAACTGATTGAAGAATTGATAGCGAAAGGAACAAGCGCGAAAAATACGCTCTATATAAATTTTGAAGAGCCGAATTTTTCGGACAAGTTGAATGTGAAATTTCTCGTTCGAATTTTTGACGCCTATTTGGAAGCGGTCGCTCCCAAAGGCAGAGTCTATCTTTTTTTGGATGAAGTGCAGATGGTTTCCGGCTGGGAGCGGTTTGTCGTGTCGCTTTATGATCGTAAAGTCGACGTGAAAATTTTCGTGACCGGATCCTCATCCAAACTCCTTATGGGAGAAATTTCCACTTTGCTTTCCGGTCGTTATGTTTCCGAAATAATTTATCCCCTCAGTTTCAGAGAGTTTTTGGATTTCAAAAAAGTCGATTATTCCTTCCTCGTTCAATCGCCAAAATTCTATACTTACCTGCGGGAATACATCGAATTCGGCGGATTTCCCAAGGTAGTCAAAGAAAAGGACGCTTATGGAAAAAAAATTCTTTTGATTGAATATTTTAATTCCATCTTGGAAAGAGATATTCTTTTCAGGCATAAAATAAAAAACGAAAGGGATATCGGAGAGATTGCCAATTTTTCTCTGGCGAACATTTCCGGAAAAATTTCAACCTACAGACTGGAAAAAGATTTTGGCATTTCCAATCCTAATTCAAGAAGGTATTTCGAATATTTCAAGGAAGCTTTTTTGCTTCAATTCGTGCCATTTTTCTCCTATTCGGTTAAAAAGCAAACCTACAATCCGCAAAAAGTCTTTTCGATTGATACCGGATTGCGCAATGCCGTTTCTTTCAAATTTAGCGAAGATATCGGCAAACTTTTGGAAAATATTGTGCTTTTGGAACTCTTGCGCAAAAAAGAAAAGCCCTATTATTGGGAAGGAAAAAATGAAATCGATTTTGTTTTGCGCCGAGGGCATCAGGTTTCGGAATTGATCAATGTTTGTTATTCTTTGGAAAACGCGTCAACGCTTGAGCGGGAGGTTAAAGCGCTGAAAGAGGGGATTGGCGAATTTAAAAATACCAAGGCCAAAATCATCTACTGGGAGGGGCAGCCCAAGAAACACAAAAAAATTAAGTTTATAAACATCTTGGATTTTTTGCTCGGCAAATGATTTTATGTCAAATTCAATATTGCTATAGATAGAATCCGTCGGTTTTGCACCCCGAACTGCCGGTAAAATTGAACGGCGATCCGCTGTAATACCATCCGCTTATGTTAATATCCGACCCGCAGACAACAATTTTTCTTGCGCCAAAACTGTCCGTATACGCGGAAAAAGCATAATTGGTACCAGCCGTGCTTGTCCAACCTCCGCAACCGCTTCCGCAGTAAGTAAAGGTAGTATCCGAAATATTAGGAAGTATCCCGGAGCCATCACTGCAAATAGCCGAACCCCCGGTACCATTTGATGCTGGAATAGTTAACGTTCCTCCGCTGGTTACGCACACATCCGCCATCGATTTTATGGACTGCATAGAGGACAGCGCCTTAGATTGCTTCGCTTTCGTCCTGGCGCTGTTGAGACTCACCAAAACTATCGACGCCAAGATTCCGATGATGGCGATGACGATCAAAAGCTCAATCAGCGTGAACCCCCCTAGCATTTGTTTTTGTTTTTTTCATTTGCTTTTACCCCTTTAAAAAATTAAAATTAAAACCTTCTCCTTTTTTGAAAACTGCTGGTTTAATTATAGACAAAAAATCTCTATCGCGCAAAGACGCGGCGCAAGACGACCATTGACCGCTTTTTCAAAAAGATATATAATTCCGTTGTGAGACAGGGGAGAAAAATAATTATTTTAGAATAATAAAAAAAATGGAAATGAAACCGATGAACATTAATGTCAATTCGGGAACGCCCGGCCAAGTGAGATCTTTCGAAGTTAAAAGGGGAATGGGTTTTCAGTCTGAGTCTCAAAAAGAGGAAACGCCCGGGCGAGTCAAGGACAAGAAATTTACGGCCAAAATTCTGGACAAGGCGATCGGCCTGTCCATCTTTATGCTTTTTTTCGGCTTGCCGGTTTTTTTCACCGGCCTCGCCTTGCAGGGCATTATTTTTGAAAAACAGCTCTATTTTTATTTCTGGCTGCTTCTGGGATTGGTTTCCTGGGCGGCCAAAGGAGTCATCGAGGGGGAAATGAACATCCGAAGGACTCCCTTGGACATTCCCGTTATCGGTTTTTGGCTGGTCTATCTTCTAACAGTGTTTTTTTCCGTTGATCGCTGGCACAGTTTTTGGGGAGCCTTCGGCGATCCTTCGCGCGGTTTTATGAGCGTTACGGCGTTGGTTATCGCTTATTACCTTATTATGAGCAACTTTAATCTCAAACGGTTGCGCTTGATATTGGCGGCGCTGATCGGTTCGGGACTGGTTGTTTCTCTTTGGACACTGGCGGTTATTTTGAACATAACGAATATTCCTCCGGCCATTGCCGCTTATTTGCCCATAAGCTTGATTGGATCAATGTCGGGACTGGGAGTGTTCCTTTCCGTTTTGGTAATTTTGATTGCTATTGCCATTTTGAAGATTTCAGAAAATGAGGGAATGGGGAAGCTTTGGAAAAATTTCCTGCTGGCGGTTTTGAGCGCTAATTTGCTTTTGAATCTGTTTCTTATCTTGGCTCTTTGGAATTTTGTCCCCTGGTTGGCGCTTTTTATCGGAGTGGCGATTTTTGTGGTTTTCATTTTAGCCAGAATTATGCGCCCCCGCGGGGTTTGGGCGATGTTGCCGATGGCTCTTTTCGTGGCCATTATGATTTTGCGGCTGACAGGCGCGGTTAACATCTCCAAAATAGAATTGCCGGTGGAAGTGAGTTTGGGTTATCAGGCCTCATGGGATATCGCCAAAGAATCTTTGAAAAACAAGTTCTTGGCTGGATCGGGACCGGCCACTTACGGCTATGATTCGTCCCTTTACCGCACCCGGGAGTTGAACGACAATAATTTTTATAACCTTCGTTTTTTGCAGGGTTCCGGCGCGGTCTTTGAAGCTATCCCGACTATCGGGGGAATCGGAACGCTCTTTTTCCTTTTGGCGGTCTTGTCTTTTCTAAGCGTGGAAATATATTTTATTTGCCGGAATAAGGAAAAAAACAAGCTTTATTCTTTGGGATTTTTTTCCGCCTTCGCCATCTTGCTGGCCAGTGTTATCGGCGCCAAAGCGGAAGGAACCATCTATTTTCTCGCGGCACTGATCGGAGCGGTTGCTTTGGCGGTTACGCTCAAAGAGAGCGAAGCGGAAGAAAGGTATCTCGGTCTTTCTCTGAAAGCTTCGCCGAAATTCGCGCTGGCGCTGGCCTTTGTCTTTATGGTAGTTAGCGCGGGAGTGGCTTTCGCGTTCGTTTTCTTGGGGAAGGTTTACGCGGCCGATGTTTATGCCGGAGCCGCCGCCAGAAAGGCGGTTGCCGGAAGCGAACAGGATTCGATCGCGAGCTTGGGAAGCGCCATAAATCTGTATTCGCGAGAAGGGGGATATTATCTCAAGGCCGGACAATATTATATGGCCATGGTTAATAAGGAAGCAGTGAAAGGCGAGAAAGAAAGGGATGTTCAGAAAATACAGCAGTTTTTGAATTATTCCATCAGCGCCGTGTCCCAAGGAAAGAATATGAACAAAAATGACGTAAATTCGACGGAAGCGCTGGCGCAGATTTATGAAAATGCCGGTATGTACGTTCCTGATTCCATTAGTCTCGCCATAGAAACATACCAAAAGGGGTCCGAACTGGAACCGAAAAATCCCGATTTTTATCTGAAAATCGGAATGCTTAAGATAAGCTTGGCGGCTTCCTCCAAAGACGACAATCAGAAAAAGCAACTGGTTGAAGAAGCGAAAGAGATGTTTCAAAGGTCAACGGATATGAAAGGCAATTACGATCCCGGCTATTTCCAGATGTCTTTGGCGCAAGAAGCGCTGGGTGACGCCGACGGAGCCATTGAGTCCGGCCGGAAGGCGGTGGAACTCAATTCCCGGAACGAAAATTATGTCTTGGCTTTGGCCAGAATGTACCAAGCAAGGGGGGGATCCGCCAACAGCAAAGAAGACAACGCGGCGGCGGAGCAGTTGTATAAATACGCGGCGGCTCAAAACGACGCCAGCGTAAACGGGCATTTCTATTTGGGGCTTTTTTACGAAAAAAACAAGAACAAGCAAGGCGCCAAGGATGAATACCGGAAGGTTGTCAGTCTTCTGGGGGAAAATTCCCAGGATACAAGAAGCCAGTTGGAAAAAATGATCGCCAATGTTGACGCCGGAATCGAAAACACGCCGGAAACACTGGGATTAATTCAGAAGCAAGAAGAAGCAGTTGCGCCAGAGTAAACAGAATATTACCCCCTCTCCCGTAATCGGGAGAGGGCTGGGGAGAGGGCGTATTCGCAATCGTTGCCCCGAGCCCTCTCTGTCCCGACGAGTACATCGGGACATCTCTCCCGAGTACGGGGGAGAGGGAATGCAATAATAATAATGAAGAAAAAATAAAAATAAAATCTAGAAAGCGGAGGTGATTATATGAATGGAGTTCAAAACTGGGGCGAGGCGATTACGATGTCTATGCTGGAATTGGGAGAGCGGTTTATTAATTTCTTTCCGGTTCTTTTGGGAGCAATCTTGATTTTTACGGCCGGTTGGATTATCGCCCAAGCGCTGGGAAAGTTGGCGGAAAGATTTATGACGACCCTGCGGGTGGACAAGGCGGCGGAAAAGATGGGTATCGGAAACCATCTGAGCGACGTCGGAATCAGCCACGGCATAGCGTCCCTTTTCGGCGGATTGGTGAAATGGTTTTTGGTGCTGGTATTTTTGATGGCGGCGACCGATATCTTGAATCTTGACCAAGTGACCAATTTTCTCAACAGCATAATCCTTTATATTCCCAATGTGGTGGTGGCGGTGGTTATTCTGTCGGCAGTTTTTCTTATCGGAAATTTCGTTTACAACGTCGTGAAAGGAAGCACAAAAGCGGCCGGCGTTATGTCGGCGACGCTTTTGGCGGCGATCGCCAAATGGGCGATTGTGATCTTCGGATTTTTCGCGGCGCTGATCCAATTGGGAATAGCCACATCCTTGGTAAACACTATTTTTGTCGGAATTGTGGCGATGCTCTCATTGGCGGGAGGCTTGGCCTTCGGTCTCGGCGGACGCGATGAAGCGGCTTTGATTATCAAAAAATTACGGGAAGAAATCACGGAAAGGAATTAACGGTTACGAAATACGAAAACAATACCTGCCCGAAATGCTTCGATGCTAACTTGATTAGTAATACTTGTTGTATTGAATAAACTAGCTGAAGAGTATTGACTGATAAGTTAGCATTTCGAAGCAGGCGGGCGAAATACGAAAGTACGAAAGGGCTGTTATTAGCGTTTCGTATTTCGTAAATTTCGTAGTTCGTAAAGGCTTGACAATCTTTCCAAGCCTGCTAAGATGGTAAAGCTCGAATAAATTGTTAAATTGTCAGATGGTTAAATTACTGTTTCGGACGGTCGGCTTCAGGGGGTTTAACTAAGACGCTTAATGATAATATCAATCGAAAATAAGAATACCAAAAGCGGGTGAACTTTTAGATTTTTGTTTTTGTCTAAAATCCCGCTGGAAGGCGGTTTTTGTTTTTATTAAGCGATACGAATGACACGAATTGCATACGAATGATACGAATAATTTTTCGTAGCATTCGTATGCAATTCGTAGATTGGTATCGCTACTAGCGCTGAAACAGTTCTCGCAGAGTGTTTGTGAAAATTATTTTCCGCGTTATGTGAACCTTGACAATCGAATAGCTCTGTTGAAATCCCGCTTCTGGCGGGGCGGCTGTGCCGTATTCAACCGGGCAAGGTCTATCGAAATATCCGCGTTTCACTGTCTGCGGAAATGGAAGCGGGTATCGAGATTAGTCAAAACTGCAAGTTAGTAATTTTAGAGATTACTAACTGCTAACTAAAATCAAGAGCGGTAATACTAATGCATATGGTGGATGCCTTGACACTAAAAAGCGATGAAGGACGCAGCTAGCTGCGATAAGCTTCGGGGAGGCGCTGAGCAACCTTTGATCCGAAGATTTCCGAATGGGACAACCCAACCGTGCAAAGCACGGAAT
>MFSF01000025.1 GCA_001784815.1 Candidatus Moranbacteria bacterium RIFOXYA12_FULL_44_15 | reverse complement strand
TAAAAAGGAAACGCTGGTTTCAGAACTGCAAAAACTGCTTAATCCGGCGATGGTTGGGCTGGTGCTGGAAAAAGGTGAATAGTTACATAATCAAAGCTTGACTCGTTTTTCATATTGTGGGAAAATACTTTGGTGCGAAACTCGCAAAGTTCTTTATTTCAAAATTATTTCCAGACTTATCTTACCATGGAAGAATGGGTTTGGATATAATAAAAAATGAATTCAAACAAAAAAAGAATCCGTAAAAACGGGTCTTTTTTTGTTATTACGAAAGTTTTACGAAATAAAAAAACCCCACTGAGATTAGTGGGGGTGGGACGCGGCTTTGCCATGGAACTCATCGAGTATCCATACAGCTCCGCAGAGCCGACAAAGCCATCGTCCCGATGGGTAAGGGGGTAGAAGCGGCGCGCGATGACAACATGAGTAAAATCAACTGGACTCACCTCTCCACCCGAAAAATTGTTTTGCTCGAAAAAAAAGAGCTGTTTTTGGCGGGATGCGTCGTATGCATCACCGCCGTCTCTTGCTGCTGGCGACTTTGCTGGCGACTTAAGGATCCAGAACCCCTTCGCCGAGGCGCCCCTGATGTCGCCTACCAACTGCGGGCTATGTGGCCGATCGATCATGGGGGGTGCGCGACAGACAGAATTTGGAGTCAGCGCTGACATCCCCGACCCGCAGAGCGCCACCCCGACATTCGTTTGCAGCGGGTCCCGAGTTGGAGTTGGCCGCTTCGGCCTTTGACGGAGGACACAAACCTGCCAGCCGCTGGGGCTGGCCACGAGGTTGAAGCATGATACTCCTCCTTCTTTGGGTTGCCCCGGACGCATCGTCGCGCCGGGGTGGGTTGTTTCGTCGAGCCAAGCTCACCGAGGTCTTTCCTCGCCACTCCGTGGCCATCGTCGGTCATTTCCTCGCTGCGCGAGCTGACTCCGCGTTATCCCCTGCACAGCCTGACTTTCCCGTCGGCATATTTTTAAAATTTTCCCGCTCCTTTCGGGATCAATCGCTGTTTGGCGCCTGCCGACAACTGGCGCGAAACCACAGCACAACATTTTCATCTCCTGTTGGGTACCTATTTTCTATCATACCGCCGTTTTTGTGTCAATACTTTACGAAACATACTTTACGAAATACGAAATTTACGAACTACAAAACCCACGTATTTCCCCTTTCGTAGTTCGCTTATTTCGTAGTTCGTAAATTTCATGCTATACTGTCCTCACTAAAACCTATCCCGCAAAATCCAAAGGGCAACCTGGAGTATGGGGATAAAAAAAATATGAGAAATAATTACGTAATTAATTACTTACACCCAAACCGCTAGCTAATAGTGGTTTTGTTTTGCTCTTTAATTTTTAATTTTCAATTTTTAAACAATTTTTTAATTTTTCAATGTCAAAATTTCAAAATTGAAGAATTGTAACATTGGAAATTGTTTGTAAATTGAAAATTGAAAATTGAAAATTTTATGAAGTTTACCCACCTCCACATCCACACCCACTACAGTTTATTAGACGGTCTTGCCAAGATTGACGATATTTTGGATCGCGCCAAAGAACTGGGAATGGACTCGCTCGCCCTTACCGATCATGGCGTGCTTTATGGCGCCATTGAATTTTTCATCAAAGCCAAGGAAAAAGGCATCAAGCCCATCATCGGCTGCGAGATGTATCTGACCGCCGGCGACCACACCAGCCGCAACAATACTCAAGAAGACAAAACCCGCTACCATCTCATCCTGCTTTGCAAAAACAAAGCCGGCTATAAGAATCTGATGAAACTCATCTCCATCGCCCACCTAGAAGGATTCTATTACAAACCCCGCGTCAATCGCGAAATTTTGAAAAAATATTCCGAAGGACTCATCGCCCTCTCGGCTTGCGTCAAAGGAGAAGTTCCAGCCGCCGCCGTGGCGGGAAACCTGGAAAAAGCCGAGGCTCTGGCGCTGGAATACCAAAATATTTTTGGCAAAGGCAATTTCTATCTGGAAATCCAGCACCATCCCAAATTCCCCAACCAAGCCGCGGCCAACAACGCTCTCATCGAAATATCCAAAAAACATAATATCCCCCTGGTTGCCACCAATGACATCCACTATATTAAAAAAGAAGACGCCGAAATTCACGACATTTTGCTTTGCATTCAAACCAACCGCAAAGTCGAAGATCAAAACCGGATGAATATGCTGAACTTTGATCTTTGGCTCAAAAGCCCGGAAGAAATGCGCGCCCATTTCGCCCATATTCCCGAAGCGTTGGAAAACACCCAAAAAATCGTGGAGCAATGCCAGTTGGAGATAAAGCTCGGCGAAACCCAGCTCCCCCATTTCGACGTGCCGGAAGGAAAAACACCGGAATCATATTTAAGAGAACTGACCGAAAAAGGCCTGCGCGAAAAATTCGGCGAAAATATTACGCAGCAGCACAAAGAACGAATGGAATATGAATTGGGCGTCATCGAAAAAACCGGTTTCGCCTCATACTTCCTCATCGTGGCGGACTTCGTCAACTGGGCGAAAAGCCAGGGTATTGTCGTGGGACCGGGACGCGGATCGGCCGCCGGCAGTTTCGTTTCCTATCTCACCGGCATAACTAACATCGACCCTATTAAGTACGACCTTATTTTTGAACGTTTCCTTAATCCCGAACGGATCTCTATGCCGGATGTTGATATGGATTTCGCCGACACGCGCCGCGACGAAGTGCTGGATTATGTCCGCAAGAAATACGGCAACGACCACGTCGCCCAAATCATCACTTTCGGAACTATGGCGGCCCGCGCCGCCATCCGCGACGCCGGTCGCGCCTTAAATTTACCTTACAGTTTTTGCGACCAAACCGCCAAAATGATCCCAATGTTCTCCACTATCCCCCAAGCGTTGGAAAATACCAAAGAATTTTCCGATCTCTACAAAAACACTCCCGACGGAAAAAAATTGATCGACAGCGCCGCGCGATTGGAAGGCGTGGCGCGTCACGCCTCAATGCACGCCTGCGGAGTGGTTATCACGCCCGAGCCGGTTACCGAATACACTCCGTTGCAGAAAATAACCAAGAAAGGCAAGGATAATGTCGAGGGTACGGTAACCCAATATTCCTCCTCCACCAAATCCAGTTACATCGAAAAAATCGGCCTACTCAAGATGGACTTTCTGGGGCTCAAAAACCTGACCATTATCCAAAACACCTTGCGCATAGTTCGAAAAATACACGAAATCGACATTGACATTGAAAAAATACCTCTGGACGACAAAAAAGCTTACGAACTTTTGCAAAACGCTCAGACTACCGGGGTATTCCAGTTGGAAAGCTCCGGAATGAAAAGATATCTGAAACTTCTCGCGCCCAATGTTTTCGAAGACATCATCGCTATGGTGGCGTTATACCGCCCCGGTCCGATGGATTGGATCCCGGACTTTATCGCCCGAAAACACGGCGAGAAACAAGTCCAATATCTCCACCCCAAACTGAAACCTATCCTGGAAAAAACTTACGGCATCGCGGTTTATCAAGAACAAGTGATGCAAATCGCCCAAGCTCTGGCCGGATTTTCCCTTTCCGAGGCGGACGTCCTGCGAAAAGCTATGGGCAAAAAAATCTTCGCCCTCATTCAGGAGGAAAAGAAAAAATTCGTCCAAGGGTGCATTGACGAAGGCATCGCCCAGAATGTCGCCGAAAAAGTTTTCTCTTTCATTGAACCTTTCGCCGGCTACGGGTTCAATCGATGCTTGACCGGAGACACACTCATTACCGACGCCAAAAATGGCAAACAATCTAAAATGAAAGAGCTTTACGATAAATATTCCAAACGAGAAAAGCTTCCGTCAATTTTTACGCTGGATAATAAAAAACTAAAAAAAGTCACCATCACCAAAGTTTTCAATAATGGAAAAAAAGAAGTTTTCAGAATAACGACTCGCCTTGGAAAATCCATAGAAGCCACTTCCAACCATCCGTTTTTAGCTTTTAGCGGATGGCAAAAATTGGAAGAGCTAAGAATTGGAGACAGAATCGCCTTAAACCGAAATTTCCCCATTTCCCTCAAAAAACATCCTACTGAAGATTACAAACTAACTGTTTTAGGTTACTTAATGGCCGAAGGCAACCTTTGCCATCCTCAAAGCTTTTATTTTTATTCTGCCAACAAGGACGAGCTGAGAGACTATCGAAATAACTTGGAAAAATTCAATAACACCAAGGCCACCATAAATGACAGCAAGTCCGCCGCGTCGGTTTATGCCGGAAGAATTGACTTGAAGGAAAAATCAGAAGCAGTTGAGTGGATAAAATCGCTTGGCATCCATTATCATAAAGCTGTTCAAAAAGAATTGCCGGAATTCGTTTTTAGTCTCAACAACGATCAATTGTCTCTTCTTATTGGAAAGATGTTTCAAGGGGATGGATGCGTTAATTTATCCCGCAAATACTCGCAAATATTTTACGCCACGTCATCGCCAGTCCTAGCCACTCAGTTGCAACATTTATTATTGCGCCTTGACATTATCAGCTCCCTTCACCGGAAAAAATTTAAGTATAGAGAATCCATAAGGATAGGCTACACCCTTTCTATCGACCGCTACACGAATATTTTCAACTTCTCTATCGGACCGGGAAGGTTTTTAGTCGGGGAAAAAGCAAAAACTCTAAAAAGAATCATAAGCTCCCACGCCATCCTAAACGGCAAAATAAAAACCGGATCTGCTCGAGGCAGCAATGATGTTATTCCTTGTGAAATTAAATCAATAATCACCAGTCTAATCCGAAGAAAGGGATACGCTCTGAGACCATTTGCCAAAAAACATAACCTGGCGGAAAGATTGTTATTCAACGATAAAAAGAAAAAAGGCTATTTGAGAGAAACTGTCCTGAATATTGGAAAAATACTAAAGAGCAAAGAATTAATTGATCACGCTGAGTCGGATATATATTGGGATGAGATCGTAAGTATTGATAAAATCGGCATACAAGCGACATACGATTTGACCATTGATGGAACGCATAATTTTATCGCTAATGATTTCATTGTCCATAATTCCCACGCCGCTTGCTACGCTCTTATCGGCTACCAAACCGCCTATCTCAAAGCCCATTATCCCGCGCCGTTTATGGCGGCTCTGCTTACTTCCGACCAGGACAACATCGACCGCGTCGCTATTGAAGTGTCCGAATGCCGCGAGATGGGAATCGAGGTGCTTCCGCCGGATGTCAATGAAAGCTTCGAGGAATTCGCCGTGATTACGAATGACCCGAATAAAAATGCCGCGAATGGTGCGGATAATACGACAACGGAGCGGATTAGATTTGGGCTCAACGCCATCAAAAACGTCGGACATACCGTCGCCAAAGAAATAGTGGAAGAAAGAAAGCGCGGCGGCCGTTTCAAAAGTCTGACTGATTTGATCGAACGGGTTACCCACAAAGACCTTAATAAAAAATCCCTGGAAGCGCTGGCGAAAGTGGGCGCGTTGGACGGACTGGCCGAAAGAAACCAAGTCATATCGTCCGTGGAAAATATAATTTCCCATTCCAAAAAAATCCAGGCGCAAAAAAACTCCAACCAGATCAGCCTCTTCGGGCAAGAAGAGATCGCGCTTCCGGAAATACAGCTAGTCTCGGTTGAACCCGCTTCCAAAAAAGAAAGACTTTCCTGGGAAAAGGAACTCCTCGGCCTTTATATCTCCGACCATCCAGTCAAAGAGTACCGCGAGTATTTCAGAAAAATGGCTCTGCCCATCCGCGATATCACGCCGGATATCGTCGGGCAAAACATTAGTATCGGCGGAGTCATCACCAAGATTCAAAAAATTATCCTCAAAAACAAAAACACGATGCTTTTCGTGACTGTCGAAGACACTGATTCCAAAATCGAAATCCTGGTTTTCCCTAAAGTACTGGAAACGACCGGCGCTCTTTGGCAAGAAGACAAAATAATTCTGGCTTCCGGCCGCCTTTCCGACAAAGACGGCGCTTTCAAACTTTTAGCCGACAGCGTGAAGTCCGTCAATCAACAAGAGCTGGAAAATTTCAAAAGAGTCCTGGCCACTCAAACCAAAAACGGAGATTTCCACTCTCCTTCCCCTCAGTACTCACGACAAGAGAGAGCATACGGTTCACCGCCATACAACTCATCAATTATCAAAGAAACTCCTCCGCGATATTCGCCGGAAAACGGCCGCTCCAGGCTTTTGATTACCTTCCCGGCGAATTTCGACAAAGAAATCCTGAAAACTCTTTCCGCCTATTTCGACCGCTGTGATTTGGGCGCGATGAAAGTTTATCTCCAAATCGGAAACACCAAACTCGAAACGCCTTATTGCATCAAACAAATAGACGGCATCTTTGACGCCGTCCAAAAAATCGTCCCAGAAGGAAAAGTGGAAATAAGATAAAATTAGGACTTGCGCTTTTGCTTTCCAATAAGCTTGGTAAAAAGCTGAACTTTAAGGGGATGCTTCTTCAGTCCGGAAAAAAGTTTAGCTTTGGGAATCGGGCTAGCCAGTTTCTTAAAGCCGAGCTTTTCACGAAGAGAAAAGACCCCATCCCCAAAGCTCGGCTTTTTTGCAAAAATACCAGAAAATAAACGCGCAAGCTCTAAGCAATAAAAAAAGATTTATAGCTTCCGGATTTCTTTCCGGATTTTTTTATAATCCGGCACGGCTTTTTCCACCAACTTCCAAAATTTACCCGAATGGTTAAACTCCTTCAAATGGCAAAGTTCGTGGACGATGACATAATCGCGCTGGGTTTCGCTAAGAAGAATTATTTTCCAATTGAAACTCAAATTCCCTCGGCGGCTACAGCTTCCCCAACGGGTTTTTTGGTCGCGAACGGATATTTTAGCGTAGTCAAACCCATAAAGATTGTTAAAATATCTTATTTTGTTTTTCGCTATTTCCAGCGCTTCCAACTTATTTGCCAGATAATCGCGCCGGGTACTTTTGGGCAGATGTTTGCTTTTATGCTTTTCGAAGTGATCCACCTTCTCGATAATCCAACTGATTTTACTCTGTAAAAACTCTTTGCCTCGCTCCAAGCTCAAACGCCACGGGATAATCAGCGAAACCGCCCCCTCGCAAGAAACCGAAAGCCGGACATTTCTGGCGCGCCGGCTTTTTTTCAGACTGTATTCTATCCTTCTTTCGCCGAAGATTACCGTTTCTTTTTTTTCTTTGAAATCCATCTTTTAAAAAAATAATTAGGACTTACGCGTTTGCCGCTTTGGACATCCGATGTCCAACTGCCTCAGCGACCAAAGGACATCGGATGTCCGCAAGCGCGTAAGTCCCGACAATATTACGCGTTTATTTTCAAAGTCGACAATCTTCCCGTCTTTCGCCAAAACGCCTTCTTTCTCAAGAAGCTTCACTTTATTCTTGCAACCGCCGGCAAAACCGCCAATCTTCCCGGTATTCCTAACGACACGATGGCAAGGCACAGCAGGAGCGAAAGGATTTCTGTTAAGCGCGTTGCCCACCGCTCGCGCGGATTTCGGTTTTCCGATAACCCTGGCGATATCCTGATACGTCGAAACTTTTCCTCGCGGAATTTTTTTCGCCGCCGCGTAAACCAGTTTTTGAAATAGTGTGACTTTTTTCGTACTCATAATATCAGAACTTACACGTTTAGCTCGGAACGGCGAGTCCATGAAGGCTCGCAAACAAAAGAGGACATCCCGAAACTATGCAATATTGGAGCATACACCGGCAGAGAATAAACGTCTGGCCGGAATCACGAGACGTGACGAGGCAAACGTGTAAGTTCCTCTGTTTATTATACAAATTCCGCCAAAAATAAACCAGCTTTCAAGAAAGCTGGTTTATCGCCATAAAGTAAAAACAAATTTACAGCACCGCTTCTTTGGCGGCTTTGGCCAAACGGAATTTAGCGACGGTCTTAGCGGCGATTTTGATTTTTTCGCCAGTCGCCGGGTTCACTCCCATTCGAGCGGCTCTTCTCATCTTCACCATCTTGCCAAATCCAGGAAGAACAAATTCTCCGTTCTTCTTTACTTCCGAATACGCCATCTCAACCAGCGTGTCCATAAAGCCTACGACGTCCTTCTTGGCCATACCGGTTTTCTCGGCCAGCGCAGTCATCAACTGCGACTTTGTCATTTTCGCCATTTGTGTTTCGTACGCTTATCTCGCACGCGAACCACGATTCGTATGTGCGCGTTCGCAGTGCGCTATTCGCATACTTAATTAGTTACTTCCCCTACTCCCTGTATTATATAGGTTTCAAAAGGGTTTGCAAGGGATTTGTCAAGATACGGCAACTTATCACCGGTGCCCACCGCGCCTTGGAATAGTCAACTTGCCCGGGTTTTGGTTTGAATTTAGACTTTGCCATAGAATCATCTTAGTTTTTTTCCTAGCTCCAAAAGCTCCCCATCCTTCAACTCCGGACTTCCATGAATCGCCACGACTTTTCCAATCACCTCAACTCCCAAGAGGTTACAAAAATATTCCATCGAATTCAAACACCGTTCAACCGTCCGTTTACAATTTCCGGTCTCTCCACACCAAAGACAATTTCCCTTTTCGTCTTTTTCTATAAGTTCCTTGAAGCCGCCAATACTAACCAGTCCAACTTTTTTTCCCTTTAACTCTTCGGAAAAATAAAAAGGCAAGCAACGATCCATGAAATTTTTCATAATCCCGCTGACATTATCGAAATAGGTCGGACTGCCGAATATAAAAATGTCCGCTTCAAGCAATTTTTTGTGAATTTCTTGCATATCATCCGCGATTGTACATTTGAAAGATCGATGGCAACCTTTGCAATTTTGACAGGCTTCGATTTTTTTATCTTTTAAAAGTACTATTTCTTTTTGATATTCGTCACCAAAAACCTCCAAAACTTTCCGCAGCATATAATTGGTCGTCCTATCCCGCGGACTTCCCGAAACAGCTAAAATTTTTACCATATTGTTTTGTTATTTATAAATTGTCAATTTCCACTTTCCCCCTTTACACCCCATCTCCCCCGAAATTTCAAGCTTGATTTTATATTGTATAGCTGCAGTTAATTCATTTCACCGCATTTTCGAGATACTCCTTAACATCCTTTGTATTCACGTTAATAACATAACTCAATAAACATCCTGAACCGCAACCCTTGTATGCCTTGATCTCGATATTATTCAGCCATTCAAACCATCCAACATGAAAATTATCTTGAAAAACAGCCTCCTTCTCCCCATTTTCTTTTTCCACAATTAGAGAAGCATAATCAGAATTTCCGATATCTCTTATATCAAGAACCAGCTTATTTTCAAAATAAGCTTTCTTTTTTCCGTCAGGCGAAGCCTTCAATGATCTTTCTTTCAAGTCTTCATTGTTCTCTTTATGTATTTCCTGGGCTTTTTCCAAAGTTTCCGGTTGGATTTCATCCGGTATATTTTTATTTAGCTCTTTTTTAAATAAGTCCGGAAGGTCAACGTAAAAATATTCCAGTTTTTCCAGCCTTTCTCCGTTTGATTCTTTTAAGTCTTTTATTTGCCAAAAATTGAATACGGATATGCCGATACTTAAAGAGGTTAAGAGAAAAAAAGCCGCGATGATTAATTTTTTTAAATTATTGTTCATTAGGATCTTTGTAAAAAAGGAAAGCGCCGATTTTTTTAATAAAAATGGCTCCAGGCACACTTTTAGTAGTAAATGTTTCTTGAGATAAATCTTCAGAATGAAAGAACGTGGCTCCGTCCGTAGGATCATCGTTAGTACCATTAATTATACTTTCTGAAACATCATAAGCATTAAGCCAGCCTTCATGAGTACGCTCATCGCCTTTGTTCCTAAAAGGATCTATAAGTAAGGGAAAGTTTTCTTTTTCATTAGGATTAAGGGATGAAAACTGATAAACTCCTTTGTCATTTTTCAAAATAACTTCGTGATAATTAGATCCGAAATATGAACGCTTAGCATTTACTCTATTTTTAATCGTCCATCCCACACCCAGCATAGCCTCCTTTGATTGATTCCTTGCCTCTCCAAAAATCAGCCTCGCTAGCAACATTATATCCGTATCATCAGCAAAATCCCCCGTCCACTCGGGGTCATCTTTGGAAGGGGTTCTTTTTAGTTCAAACTTACCAAGATTAAGGCTAACTTGGTGCAGAGTGGGAGTTCTATCCGCCCAGAATTCAATATAATGAATTCCTTGCGGCAAATTTTTGGAAAAAGTTTTTTGTTCCCTCTTGGAACCGGAAAAAATCCACAAGGGGCTGGCGTGCCATGCCCAATATTTCCATCGCTTGGACACCGAGCTTTCTTGCGTTTCATTATCAATAATCAATTTAACGTCATCACCATCAAACCAGTGCCAAGAAACACTCGACTCGGCAGTAACAGATTCCAACGGTAAGTCAGATAAAACAAAAGTAATCCAAGGCCGCCTATCGCCATCTTGAGCTTGTTGCTCTAAATTGAAATCTATTTTTCGGTAATCAGAAATAATCTCATAATTAAAATCTTCTGCTGTAGCTTCGGTTTTGGGAAAAAACTTAACCGTGTGTTTTCCTCTGTTTAACTTCAACAGGAAAACCACTGTCTTTTTTAGTCCTCTTATCTCAGCGCTATTCCATGCCGGAGGAATATTGTATGTTTGAACATTTTCTGCAGCAGGAATTTCCCTGAATAGTTTCTCGTCAATCTCTACTTTCAAATCATGACCATTTTCGCAACTGACAGTAATACTTATCGCATAAAGACCAAATTCATCGACAGTAAATTCTGTTTGAGTGTCATCAATAACTTTTTGGGGAAAGTTTTTGTCCATTAGTTTATTTTTACTTGATTACTTGATTGTCTATAAAATTATTTCAACTTGTAATAAGTCGCTTTGCCTTTGCCAACCTGTTCGATAATCCCAATTTTTTTAAGCTTTTGCAGTTCAAGTTGCACCGTTCTTTTGGGGCATTTTAAAATATCTATGACATCAGCAATTGTTATTCTCCCCATCTGATCAGTAAAATCTAATATTTGCTGTTGCTTTGCTGTCAGATATACCCGACTTTCTATGGATTTATCCAAATTTCTGATAGCCAGTGTGGCAACCTGATTTTTGACGTTCATGATTTCATCCCTAAATCCCTCTATAAAATATTCGAGCCAAGTCGTAACATCCGCTTTTCTCTTTTCATAATTCTCGCCGGTATTTATAGACTTGTAATAACTTGGCAAGTCCTTATTGTAATAATCTTCAAGAGCAAACAGGTGCCTAAAATCGTAACCCCGACTGTAAAGAATCAATGTAGCCAATGCCCGCGCGGTTCTTCCATTGCCATCAGCAAATGGATGAATAGCCGCTAGCTCCAGATGAGCAACGCCGGCCACCACCACCGGATTTACATCTTCTTTTTCACTTTCATTAATCCATTTGGGGACTGTCGCCAATTCCCTAAAAATCCAGCCGAATTTTCCATACCAAAAACAACCATTTAGTGGTATAATTAAGCCATAACAAGCCTAATC